>NZ_JASKYR010000136.1:0-14134 GCF_041028215.1 Streptomyces flavofungini | reverse complement strand
GCCCCAGGAGGGGAGGTTCGGCCCCTGCCCCGTCAGGTAGCGCCCTTCGCACAGTGGCGGCACGGCAGGCACGGCACGCACGGCCCGGCCAAGGAGGTGTGATGCCCACGCGGACGCACATCGCGGTGATCGGTGTCGGCAACGAGTTCCGGCGCGATGACGGGGTGGGCTGGGCGGTCGTCGACCGGCTGCGCGAGCGGGCCGCGGAACGACCGCTGCCCAAGGGCTCGGTCCTCGCCACCTGCGACGGCGACCCCGCCCGCCTGATCGGCCTGTGGGAGGGCGCGGACCTCGCGGTGGTCGTGGACGCCGCGCACGCCCACCCCGCACAGCCGGGGCGCGTGCACCGGCTGGCGCTCGACGCGGCAGGCCCGCACCGGCCGCCGACCACCAGTTCCCACGGCCTCGGACTCGGCGAGGCCGTCGAACTTGCCCGTGTCCTCGGCCGGTTGCCCGGCCGCCTGGTCGTGTACGCGGTGGAGGGCGCCGACAGTTCTCTGGGCCGCGGCCTTTCGGCACGCGTGGCGGCAGTGCTTGAACCGCTCGTCGAGAGCGTCGAGGACGAGATCGTACGATACCGCGACGCCGCGGCGCGCGGCTGAGAGGGGCGGTCATGCCGCGGCGCAGCGCACTCCGCTTCGAGGTGTTCGGCACCGTGCAGGGGGTCGGGTTCCGCCCCTTCGTGCACCGCCTGGCGACCGGTCTGGGCTTGGACGGGTGGGCCGCCAACACCGCGGGCCACGTGCGGGGCGAGATCGCCGGACCGCCGGACGCGGTACGGGAGTTCACCGTGCGGCTGCGCACCGGCGCCCCGGCGCTGGCCCGGGTGCGGCAGGTGCGGGTGACCTCCGTGCGCGGCAGGATGCCGCCGCCCGCATCCGGCTTCGGCATCCGGCACAGCGACCCGGTCCGTGCCGGAACCGGGGGAGGGCGCGAGATCCCGCCCGACGCCGCGCTCTGTGCCGCCTGCCTGGGTGAACTCCTCGATCCGGCCGACCGCCGCTTCCGCTACCCGTTCATCGCCTGCTCGGACTGCGGTCCGCGCGCCACCGTCATCGTCGGCCTTCCCTACGACCGGGTCCGTACGACGATGCGGCGCTTCCCGCTCTGCGCGGCGTGCGCGGCGGAGTACGGCGACCCCGCAGACCGGCGCTTCCACGCCGAAGCGCTGGCCTGCCCCGGCTGTGGCCCTCAGCTGTCCTGGTCCGCGCCGGGCGGCACGGACGCGCTCAGTGGTGAGGAGGCGCTCGGTGGTGAGGACGGGCTGAACGGTGAGGAGGCGCTGCGGGCCGCGGTCAAGACCGTCGAGAGCGGCGGCATCGTCGCGCTGAAGGGTCTCGGCGGCTACCAGCTCGTGTGCGACGCCTTCGACCAGGGGAGCGTCGCGGCGCTGCGCGCGCGCAAGCACCGCCCGGCCAAGCCCTTCGCCGTCATGGTCCAGGACATCGCCTGGGCACGGAAGCTGGCCCGGATCTCGGAGACCGAGCGGGCCGTGCTGGAGTCGGCGACGGCTCCCGTGGTGCTCCTCGCCGCACGGAGCAGCGCTCTCGCGCCCGCGGTGGCGCCGGGGAGCGGCCGGGTCGGTGTGCTCCTGCCCACCACGGGGCTGCACCATCTGCTGATCCGTGAGCTGACCCGGCCGCCCGTCGTCACCAGCGGCAACCTCGCCGACGAGCCGATCGCCACCGACGACGCGGCGGCCCGAAGGGCGTTGGCCGGGGTCGCCGACGGCTTCCTCGGACACGACCGGCCGATCCGCGCCCGCTACGACGACTCGGTCGTGCAGACCGCCGGCCGCCGCGTGCTCACCATCCGCAGGGCGCGGGGCCTGGCACCGGCGTCCCTGCCCCTGCCCGTGGCGGCGCCCGTACCGCTGGCGGGGGCCGGTGCCCAGCTCAAGCACACCTTCACGCTCGCGGACGGGGAGCGCGCCCAACTGTCCCCGCACGGCGGCGATCTGGCGGACGCGACGACGCTGGACGCCTTCACGCACGCCTACGACGACCTGGTGCGGCTCACGGGCATCACCCCGCGCGCCGTCGCGCACGATCGGCACCCCGGCTACCTGTCCACCCAGTGGGCGCGGACCCAGCCGTGGCCCCGTATCGCCGTCCAGCACCACCACGCCCATCTGGCGGCGTGCGCGGCCGAGCACGGCCTGCGCACCCCGTTCACCGGGGTCGCCTACGACGGACTCGGGCTCGGGGACGACGGGACGCTGTGGGGCGGGGAGGTCCTCGTCGCCGATCTGACCGGATACCGGCGGGTCGGCCGCTTCGCGACGGCGCCGCTGCCCGGCGGAGAGGCCGCGGTCCGGCACCCCTGGCGGATGGCCCTCGGCTATCTGCACGGGACCGAGATGCTGGGCAGCCCCCGCCCGTACCCGTGGCTGACCAGGTGTTTCAACGAGCGGCTCGATCCCTCCGAGGCCGCAGTGGTGCGGTCCATGGTGGCGCGGGGCATCAACGCGCCGCGGGCGTCGAGCGCCGGACGGCTCTTCGACGCGGTGGCGAGCGTGCTGGGCCTGGCCGACTCCGTCAGCTACGAGAGTGAGGCCGCCGCCGCCCTGGAGGAGGCCGCGGGCACCGGACACGCGCTGCCGCTGGCACACCGTCTTGTGCTGGTGGACGGCGTGTGGGTGTACGACCCGGGCCCGACGCTGATCGATCTGCTGGCCAGGCAGTACGACGGCGAACGCGTCCCGGCGCTCGCCGCCGCCTTCCACGTGACGCTGGCCGTGGTCACCGCCGAGCTGGTCGCACGCGCCGTGGCGGAGGGCGCCCCGCGCACGGTCTGTCTCGCCGGGGGCTGCTTCGTCAACCGCCGGCTGCTCGCCGAGACGAGCCGGAGACTGCGGGCCGAGGGGCTGCGCGTGCTTTTCGCCCGGTCGGTCCCGGTGGGCGACGGCGGGATCAGTTACGGGCAGGCCGCCGTCGCCGCCGCCCGGCTGGCGAAGGGGTGAGCCACGATGTGCCTGGGCATCCCCGGCCGCGTCCTCGACGTCTTCGACGACGCCGGATTGCGCATGGCCACCGTCGACTTCGGCGGCGTACGCCGTCCGGCGTGCCTGGCCTACACACCAGAGGCCGCGGTCGGTACGTACGTCATCGTGCACGTCGGGTTCGCCATCACCGAGCTCGACGCGGCAGAGGCCGAGCGGACCCTTGAGGTGCTGCGTGGCATGGCGGAGGAGGTGGCGGGCGAACTGGGCGAGCCGCTGCCCGGAGCGGGCGGCGGATAGGGCCGGTCGGCCCCGGCCGACTGCCCGGCCAGCCCCTTCGGCACGCGGCGCGCGAGGCGGACGCTGAAGAGGTCAACCTGCCTCCGGGAGGCCCGATATGACGAACGACGAGCGCAGCCGACCCCCGGTCCACGCCCTGCTCGCCGACGGGACGACCACCTGTGTCAGGGACGCGACCGCCGAGGACCACGCGCAGGTACAGGGCCTGTACGAGGAGATGTCACCGGAGAATCTGCGGCTGCGGTTCTTCGCCGCGAGCCGCCGTTCCGCCGTTCAGGCCGCGGACCGGGCCTGCGCCGCCCCGCGTCCGGGCTACCGCGCGCTGCTCGCCGAGACCCAGGGGCAGATCATCGGCCTTGCCGAGTACGAGCGGACGGCGGCATCCGACGGGAGGACGGCGGAATCCGCGGAGCGTACGGCGGAATCCGGCACCGCCGAGATCTCCCTCGCCGTGGCCGAGGGACTGCACCACCGGGGCATCGGCACCCTGCTGCTCGAACATCTGGTCTCCGCCGCCCGCGCGGAGGGCGTCACCGCGTTCACGGCCGACGCGCTCGCCGACAACCACGAGGTCCTGAAGGTCTTCGGCGACCTCGGTCTGCGCACCGCCCGCCGCTTCGAGGGGCCCGAGGTGCGCTGCACCATCCAGTTGGGCGAGGACGAGGGCTATCTGACGGCGGTCGAGGCGCGCGGCAGCGCCGCCGACGTGGCCAGTCTGCGGCCGTTGCTGCGCCCGGAGTCGATCGCCGTGGTCGGCGCGGGCCGCAAGGCCGGGTCCGTCGGCCGAGCCGTGCTGCGCAATCTGCGCACCGGCGGTTTCACCCGGCAGCTCTTCGCCGTCAACCCGAGTGTGTCCTCCCTGATGAGCGTGGCCGCCTACCCGTCGGTCGCCGCACTGCCCCAGGTCCCGGACCTGGCGGTCCTCGCGGTGCCCGCCGGGGCCCTCAACGCCACGGCCGAGGAGTGCGGCAAGGCGGGGGTGCGCGCCCTGGTGGTCGTCACGGCAGGTCTGGACAGCGCCCAGGCGGCGGCCCTCCTCGCCACCTGCCGCGCGCACGGCATGCGCCTGGTGGGCCCGAACTGCCTGGGCATCTCCAACACCGACCGGGCGCTCGCGCTGGATTCGACCTTCGCCGCCCGGCATCCGCGCCGGGGCACGACCGGTGTCGCCGTGCAGTCCGGAGGGGTGGGGATCGCCCTCCTGGACGGACTTGACCGGCTCGGCCTCGGGGTGTCGAGCTTCGTCTCGCTCGGCGACAAGTACGACGTCAGCGGCAACGACCTGCTGCAATGGTGGGAGCGCGACGGCGTCACGGACCTGGCCCTGCTGCACCTGGAGTCCTTCGGCAATCCGCGTGCCTTCTCGCGCACCGCGCGGCGGGTGACCCGGCGCATGCCCGTGCTGACCGTGGACGCGGGCCGCAGCGAGGCGGGGCGAAGGGCCGCGGCCTCGCACAGCGCGGCGGCCGCCACCCGGACGATGACCCGGCAGGCCCTGTTCACCCAGGCGGGCGTCACAGCCACCGGATCGATCGGTGAACTCCTGGAGAGCGCCGCGCTCCTGCACGCCCAGCCCGCCCCCGCGGGCAACCGCGTCGCCGTCATCACCAACGCGGGAGGGGCGGGTGTCCTCGCGGCGGACGCGTGCGCCGAGGCCGGGCTCGCCCTGCCCGCGCTGCCGCCCGCCCTCGTCGACGACCTGCTGGCCGCCCTGCCCGCCGGGGCCACGGCGGCCAACCCCGTCGACGCCACGGCTGCCGTCACCGAGGCGCAGCTCCACAACGGTGTGAACCGCCTCATCCGGCACGGTGGCATCGACGCCGTGCTGGTGGTGCTCGTTCCCACCGCGGTCGCCGCGGCGACCGGCGACGATCTCAGCCGGGCCCTCACCCACGCCCCCGGCCGTCGCTCCCGAACGGTCGCCGCGGTCCGCCTCGACCAGGCGCTGCCCGTACGGCTCCTGCCCGCCGCGGAGGGCGGTTCCATACCGTCCTTCGCCGATCCCCGCGCCGCCGCCCGCGCCCTGGCCCACGCCGTGCGCCGCGCCCAGTGGCTGGCCCGACCGCCGGGCACCGTCCCGGACCTTCTCGGGGTGGACACCAAGCGCGCCCACGCGGTGGCGGAGGCCTGGCTCGCGGCGCACGACGAGGGCGGCTGGCTGGATCCGCGCGCCTGCGCCGAGCTGCTGTCCTGCTACAACATCCCGCAGCTGCCGTGGGCATGGACGGAGACGGAGAACGACGCCGTCGTCGCCGCCGGGCGCCTGCGCGGCCCGGACGGCCGGGTCGTCCTGAAGGCGCACTGGCCCGGCCTGCGGCACAAGAGCGAACAGCACGCCATCCACCTGGACGTGTGCGGCGACAGCCAAGTACGCGCCGCCTTCCGCGACTTCGAGACGCGGTTCGCGGGCCTGCTGACCGGTGTGGTGGTCCAGCCGCTCGCCGAGCGCGGCACCGAGATGTTCGCCGGTGTGGTGCAGGACGAGGTGTTCGGTCCGCTGGTCCTCTTCGGGCTCGGCGGCACGGCCACGGAGCTGCTCGCGGACCAGGCCGCCCGGCTCGCTCCGCTCACCGACGTCGACGTCCACGACCTGATCACCGCGCCCCGCTGTGCCCCGCTGCTCTTCGGCCACGGGGGCAGCGGCCCGGTCGACCTCGAAGGCCTGGAGCAGCTCCTGCACCGGCTCTCCCGGCTCGCCTGCGACCTGCCCCAGCTGGCCGAGGCCGACTTCAACCCCGTTCTCGCCCGGCCCGGTGGCACCACGGCTCTGGATGTGCGCGTCCGGCTGCTGCCGCGGATCGCCCACGACCCGTATCTGCGCCGACTGCGCTGAGGAGGAGAGATGAGGCACAGCAAGATCGGTTCGGTGATGACCGGCGAGGTCGTCAGCGCGCGGTACGGCACCCCGTTCAAGGAGGTCGCCAAGCGCCTGTCCGAGCATCGCATCAGCGGACTGCCCGTGATCGACGCCGACGACAAGGTGATCGGGGTCATCTCCGAGACGGATCTGCTGGTGCGCGAGGCGCGGGCTTCCGGCCCCGACCGGCCGCGGCGGCGCCCGCGCATGCCGCTGCTGCCGGGCCGCGCCGCCCGCGAGGGCCGGGCCAAGGCGACGGCACGGACCGCGGGCCAGCTGATGTCCGCCCCGCCCGTCTGCGCCCACGCCGACGACACCATCGCCGAAGGCGCCAGGGCCATGGCCCGGCACAAGGTGGAGCGGCTGCCCGTCGTCGACGACGAGGACCGCCTGGTCGGCATCGTCACCCGGCGCGATCTGCTCCAGGTGTTCCTGCGTCCCGACGACGCGATCCACCGGGAGGTGATCGAACAGGTCCTCGTGCACGCCCTGTGGCTGGCGCCGCGGACCATCGGCGTCGAGGTGCGCGACGGTGTGGTGACCCTTGAGGGACAGCTGGAGCGCCGCAGCGAGATACCCGTGGCCCTGCACATGACGCGGGAGATCGACGGCGTCGTCGCGGTCGTGGACAAGCTCACCTACCACGTGGACGACTCCCACCTGAAGCCGAACGACCAGGCCATGCGGGGAGTGGCCGACGACTGGCTGCGCAAACTCTGAGAGGGGAACGCCCACCATGACCATCAAGGTGCTCGTCGCCTACGCGACGAAGAACTGGTCGACGGCCGAGATCGCCCGCACCATCACCGACGTGCTGAAGAAGGAAGGTCTTGAGGCCGAGATGCGGCTGGTGTCCGAAGCAGGTGACGTCCAGGTGCATGACGCCGTCGTGCTGGGCAGCCCGCTGTACTCCGGCCGCTGGCACAAGGACGCCCGCCGGTTCGCCCAGCGCAACGCCCACACCCTGGCGCGGCGGCCACTGTGGCTGTTCAGCAGCGGCCCGCTCGACGCGACGGCAAGTGAGCGGGACATCCCGCCCATCCCGGCCGTCAGCCGCACGCTCATCCGGCTCAACGCACGGGGGCACGCCACGTTCGGGGGCTGCCTGCAAGAAGGAGCGAAGGGCCGCGTCGCCCGCATGATCATCAAGTCCGGCAAGGGCGGCGACTTCCGCGACTTCGCCCGGATCTCCGCCTGGGCCGAGGGAATCGGCGAGGCGCTGCGCAAACAGTTCGCGGTGCGCGAGGGACGTGCCTGAGGGGGATGGGCATGACACGTGACGGAGACGAAGCCGCAGCCGCCCCCGGGGACGAAGCCGCGGCGGTCCTCGACCGCGAGGGCCTGGACGCTCTGGTCGCGGCGCTCAGGGCCGACGGGCGCACCGTCGTCGGCCCCACCGTCCGGGACGGCGCGATCGTCCTGGCCGCACTCGACTCGGCCGGTCAACTGCCCTACGGATGGGGTGTGGAGCTGGAGGCCGGGCACTACCGGCTGCGGCGTCGTGCGGACGGGGCCGCCTTCGCGCACTCGGCGGGCCCGCAGTCCTGGAAGAACTTCCTGCACCCGCAGCGCGAGAAGCTGTGGAGCGCGGACCGCGCGCCCGACGGGACGGTGGCGTTCAGCACCGGGACCGTTGAGCGGCCCTCCTACGCCTTCCTCGGCGTCCGGCCCTGTGATCTGCGGGCCATCGCCATCCAGGACCGGGTCCTGACCGGGGGCCGCTTCAAGGACCGCGGCTATGGGGAACGCCGGAGGGGAGCGTTCCTCATAGCCGCCGAGTGCACCGAACCGGGCGCCACCTGCTTCTGCGTCTCCATGGGCAGCGGCCCCGGCGCCGACGCGGGCTTCGACCTGGCTCTGACCGAGGTCATCGACGGGGCGGGCCACCGCTTCCTCGCACGCTCGGGCAGCGCGGCGGGTGCGGAGCTGCTCGGCAGGATTCCGCACCGCGCGGCCGACGCCACCACGCGGGAGGCGGCCGGTACCGCGGTCGCGGAGGCCGCCGACAGGATGGGCCGGGCGATGCCGCCGGTGGACTTGCGGCGGCTGATGGGGGAGAGCCTGGCGGCCGAACGCTGGAACGACGTCGCCGCACGCTGTCTGACCTGCGGCAACTGCACCATGGTCTGCCCCACCTGCTTCTGCGTCACCACCGAGGAGGTCACCGACCTCACCGGTGACCACACCGAGCGCTGGCAGCGCTGGGACTCCTGCTTCGACCTGGACTTCTCCTACGTCCACGGCGGGCCCGTGCGCTCCTCGGGCCACAGCCGCTACCGGCAGTGGCTCACCCACAAACTCGGCACCTGGCACGAGCAGTTCGGCAGCTCGGGATGCGTGGGCTGCGGACGCTGCGTCGTCTGGTGCCCCGCCGGCATCGACATCACCGAAGAAGCCGCGGCGCTGCGGGCCGAGGCGGAGCACGCCGCACCGGCCGGACAGCCGGACCGCGAGGAGGCGGAGCGATGAGCAACACCACGACGCTGCTGGGCGCCCTCCCCACCGAGCACCGCAAGCGGCTGCTCCGGATCGCCCGCCACACGTCCTTCCCCGCTGGTACCCGGCTCTTCGAGGAGGGCGGGCACGCCGACCGGTTCTGGGTCGTGGACACCGGAACCGTCGTTCTGGACATGCACGTCCCCGGCCGCCGCTCCCCGGTGATCGAGACCCTCGGCCACGGCGAGCTGATCGGCTGGTCATGGCTGTTCCCGCCCTACGTCTGGCAGCTCGGCGCGGCCGCTCAGACCCCCGTACGAGCCGACGAGTTCGACGCCCTCGCCGTCCGGCTGATGTGCGAGAACGACCCGGCCCTCGGCGCGGTCGTCGGCCAGTGGGTGGGCCGTGTCCTCGCCCACCGCCTCCAGGCGGCCCGCACCCGGCTGCTCGACCTGTATGCCCCCTACGGCAGCGGAAGCGGTGCGCGGGGATGACCTCCCCGCCGGTTCCCTACCGTGTCGTCGCCCGCTGGGCGGAGACACCGGACACCGCCACGCTCCGCCTGGAGCCGGTCGGGGAACCGCTGGAGCCCTTCTCCCCGGGTCAGTTCGCGATGGTGTGGGCCTTCGGGCGCGGCGAGATCCCGCTGTCGGTCAGCTCCATCCCCACCACCGGAGGCCTCGCCCACACCGTCCGTGGCGTCGGCGCCGTCTCCGAAGGGCTGTACGCCGCGCGGCCGGGCGACGTCCTCGGGCTGCGCGGCCCCTACGGCACCGGCTGGGAGCTGGAGCGGGCCGCAGGCCGCGACCTCGTCGTCGTCGCGGGCGGCATCGGTCTCGCTCCGCTGCGCCCGCTCATCCGGGACGCGGTGGCCGACCCCGGGCCGTACGGACGGCTCAACGTCCTGCTGGGCGCGCGCACCCCCGCCGACCTGCTCGCGAAATACGAGACCCGGCAGTGGAAGACCGCGTACACGGGCGTCACCGTCGACCGGCCCGACGGCCGCTGGGCGGGCCAGGTCGGCGTCGTCACCAGACTGCTCGGCCAGGCCCGCTTCACCCCCCGCGACACCACCGCCTTCGTCTGCGGCCCCGAACCGATGATCCGCGCCACCGCCCGCGACCTCCTGCACCGGGGCGTACCGGGCGAGCACATCCGCGTCTCCCTGGAACGCAACATGCGCTGCGCGACGGGCCACTGCGGCCACTGCCAGCTCGGCCCGCTGCTGCTGTGCAGGGACGGCCCCGTCGTCTCCTGGGACCGGGCGGAACCACTGCTCTACGTGAGGGAGTTGTGACGTGAGTCCACCGACGCTGGCCGTGTTCAAGCTGGCCTCCTGCGACGGCTGCCAGCTGACCCTGCTCGACTGCGAGGACGAACTCCTCGGCCTCGCCGGGCAGGTGCGGATCGCCCACTTCCTCGAGGCGTCCAGCGCGATCGACCCGGGGCCGTACGACCTGGCGCTGGTGGAGGGCTCCGTCACCACGCCCGCGGACGCCGAACGCGTCCATGCGATCCGCGCCGCCGCACACCGCCTGGTGACGATCGGGGCCTGCGCGACGGCGGGCGGCATCCAGGCGCTGCGGAACTTCGCCGACGTCGAGGAGTTCACCCGCTCCGTCTACGCCCGCCCCGACTACATCGACACCCTCGCCACCTCCACCCCCGTCTCCGCCCATGTGGAGGTGGACTTCGAGCTGCGCGGCTGCCCCATCGACCGCCGCCAGCTCCTGGAGGTCCTCACCGCCCACCTCGCGGGACGCAAGCCCGACATCTCCGGCCACAGCGTCTGCTTCGAGTGCAAGCGCCGCGGCACCGTCTGCGTCACCGTCGCCCACGGCACGCCCTGCCTCGGCCCCGTCACGCACGCCGGATGCGGGGCGATCTGCCCGGCGTACGGGCGCGGCTGCTACGGCTGCTTCGGCCCCTCCGGTTCGGTGAACCTGCCCGCGCTGATCCCGCTGCTGCGCCGCGACGGCATGGACGAACGCGCCACCGAGCGCTTCCTGCGCACCTTCAACGCCGCGGCGTTCGACGAGGAGCCACGCCGATGACGCACCGGGGCTCCCGCGTCCTGCACGTCGGCTCGCTCGCCCGGGTCGAGGGTGAGGGAGCGCTGCACCTGAGCGTCCACGACGGAACGGTCACCCGGGCGCAGTTGCGGATCTACGAGCCGCCGCGCTTCTTCGAGGCGTTCCTGCGCGGCCGCTCGTACACCGAACCACCCGACATCACCGCCCGGGTGTGCGGCATCTGCCCCGTGGCCTACCAGATGAGCGCCTGCGCCGCGATCGAGGACGCCTGCGGCGTCACCGTCGACCCGGCCCTGGCCGAGCTGCGGCGGCTGCTGTACTGCGGCGAGTGGATCGAGAGCCAGACCCTGCACATCTACCTTCTGCACGCCCCAGACTTCCTCGGCTGCGACAGCGCCATCGAACTGGCCCGTACCGCCCGGCACCACGTCGAGCGCGGCCTGCGCCTGAAGCAGGCGGGCAACGCGATCCTGGAACTCCTGGGCGGGCGCGCCATTCACCCGGTGAACGTGCGCCTGGGCGGCTTCCACCGCATACCGGCGGCCGAGGAGCTGACGGCACTCGCCTCGCGGCTGCGCCCCGCCCTGGACGACGCCTTGCGGACCGTCGAATGGGCCGCGGGCTTCGACTTCCCCGACGCCGAGACCGACGCCGACCTCCTCGCCCTGGCCGAACCGGCGGTGTATGCCATCGAGAGCGGCGTCCCCACCGTGCTGCGCACCGACGGAACCCTGACGCTCTTTCCGCTCGCCGCCTTCCCGGAGCATGTACGTGAGCGGCACCTGCCGCACTCCACCGCCCTGCACTCCACGCTCGACGGACGCCGCCATCTCACCGGACCACTGGCCAGGTTCGCCATCAGCGGCAGGCGGCTTTCCCCCACAGCCGCGCAGGCCGCCCGCGCCGCGGGACTGGGCGATCCGCTCGCGGGGGCCGTGTGCCGCAATCCGTACCGGTCCATTCTGGTCAGGGCCGTCGAAGTCGTCCACGCCCTCGACGAGGCCCTGCGGATCATCGAGGCCCATGAGCGGCCACACCGCCCGTACACCGAGGTTCCGGCCGCGGCGGGCATCGGGCACGGCGCGACGGAGGCCCCCCGGGGGCTGCTCTACCACCGCTACACCCTCGACGCGGACGGCACGGTGACCGACGCCTGCCTGGTGCCGCCCACCGCGCAGAACCAGGGCGCCATGGAGGACGACCTGCGCCGCACCGCACAGCGGGCGATCACGGACCGGGACCCGCCGGACGCCGAGCTGACGCGCCTGTGCGAACGCGCGATCCGCAACCACGACCCGTGCATCTCCTGCTCCGCCCACTTCCTCGACCTCACCATCGACCGCACCTGAGCCCCGGGAGGCCCACCGTGCTCCACACTTCGCGCACCGTGAGCGACGTGATGACGTCCACCGTCATCGCCGTGGGCCGAGAGGCCCCCTTCAAGGAGATCGTGGCTCTGATGGAGCAGTGGAAGGTCAGCGCGCTGCCCGTCCTCGCGGGGGAGGGCAGGGTGATCGGCGTGGTCTCCGAGGCCGACCTGCTGACCAAGGAGGAGTTCCGCGACAGCGACCCCTCCCGCTTCGACCAACTGCGCCGTCTCGCCGACCTCGCCAAGGCCGGCGGCGTGATCGCGGCCGAGGTGATGAGCACCCCGGCCGTCACCGTCCACCCCGGCACCACCCTGCCGCAGGCCGCGCGCGTCATGGCCCTGCGGCACGTCAAGCGGCTGCCGGTGGTCGACGAGCAGGGGCTGCTGCAAGGCGTCGTCAGCCGCAGCGACCTGCTCAAGGTGTTCCTGCGCACCGACGAGGAGCTGGCCGAGGAGGTGACCCGCACCGTCACTTCCTTCCTCTTCCCCGACGGGGCCGTCACGGTCGCCGTCGACGGCGGGGTGGTCACCCTCGGCGGCGAGATCCGGGACAAGGCCCTGGTCCCGGTCGCCGCCCGGCTCACCCGTGCCGTCGAGGGCGTCGTCGACGTCCGCATGCACCTCAACGGGCCCGGCGGCACCCCGGCCCGATGACGTACCTCGACGCGTACCGCGACCCCGCACTGGCGCGGCGGCTGCTGCACGAGCTGCGCCGTACCGCCACGCGGCCCTGGCGGATCATGGAGGTGTGCGGGGGACAGACGCACACCCTGGTCCGGCAGGGCATCGACACCCTGCTCCCCGCGGGCATCCGCATGATCCACGGCCCCGGCTGCCCGGTCTGCGTCACCCCGCTGGAGACCCTCGACCGCGCCATGGCCGTCGCCGCCCGCCCGGACGTCGTCCTCACCAGCTTCGGCGACATGCTGCGCGTGCCCGGCGGCGGTGATGACCTGCTCTCCCTGCGCGCACGGGGCGCCGATGTCCGCGTGGTCTACTCCCCGATGGACGCGGTACACATCGCCCGGGACACCCCGGAACGCCACGTGGTCTTCCTGGCCGTCGGCTTCGAGACCACCGCGCCCGCCAACGCGATGGCCGTCCTGCACGCCGCCCGGCTGAAGCTGCCCAACTTCTCACTCCTGGTCAGCCACGTCCTGGTGCCCCCAGCCATGACCGCCTTGCTGGCGGACCCGGAATGCGAGGTGCAGGCCTTCCTCGCCCCGGGGCACGTGTGCGCGGTCATGGGCTGGACGCAGTACGAGCCGATCGCCGCCCGGCATCATGTGCCCGTCGTCGTCACCGGCTTCGAACCGCTGGACCTGCTCGAAGGCGTCCTGATGGCGGTCACCCAGCTCGAACAGGGCAGGCACGAGGTCGAGAACCAGTACACGCGCGCCGTCCACCGCACCGGGAACACCCAGGCCCAGCGCGCCCTGCGACGCGTCTTCCGGCTCACCGACCGGCCCTGGCGTGGCATCGGGACCCTGCCCGGGAGCGGCCTCGAACTCACCGAGGAGTACGCCGCCTTCGACGCGGCCCGCCGCTTCGACGTCCGCGCCGTGCACAGCGCCGAGGACCCGCAGTGCATCGCCGGGGCCGTCCTCACCGGGGCCCGGCTGCCCACCGACTGCTCCGCCTACGGAACCCGCTGCACGCCCCGCACCCCGCTCGGCGCGCCCATGGTGTCCAGCGAAGGCACCTGCGCCGCCTTCCACGCCGCCGGACGGACCAGGAGCGCACCGGCATGAACCTCGACTGCCCCCTGCCCCGCCACGAGGACGAACTCCTGCAACTGGGACACGGCGCGGGCGGCCGGCTCACCGCCGAACTGCTGGACACGCTCGTGCTGCCCGCACTGGATGCGGCGCCGCACGGGCCGCACGGGCTGCACGGGCCGCACGAACCGCACGGGCCGCTTGAGGACGCCGCCCTCCTGCCGGGCACGGACGAACTGGTGCTGTCCACGGACTCGTACGTCATCAGCCCCCTGACCTTCCCCGGCGGGGACATCGGCTCGCTGGCCGTCCACGGCACGGTCAACGACCTGGCCATGCGCGGGGCCCTGCCGCTCGCCCTGACCCTCGCCGTGATCGCCGAGGAAGGGCTTCCCCTCGCGGAACTGCGGGCCGTCCTCGGCTCCGCGGGCGAGGCGGCCCGGCGGACCGGTGTCCCGGTCGTCACCGGGGACACCAAGG
>NZ_JASKYR010001359.1:0-875 GCF_041028215.1 Streptomyces flavofungini | reverse complement strand
GCGGTTGGTGACGGTGAGGCATGAAGAGCGCGTGGCGGGTGCGTTACATCCGGTCCTAAGCCTTGTGGGATTCCTATGGATCAGCCAATCTTTCGTCCCGGTGGAGTCAAGAAATCTACGGCGAGGGCATGTCGACTTGACATGACCCTGACCGGATTTCGACTCCCTGAGTGTGGACACGACCGGAACCACCGGCATTACCGGCACCACCGGCACGACCGGCACGACCGGCACGACCGGCACGACCGGCACGACCGGCACCATCGGCACCATCGGCGCCACCGGAAAGACCGGCGCCACTGGAACGACGGGCGCGACCGGAAAGATCGGAAGGACCGGAACGGTCGGCACCACTGGCACCACCGGAACGGTCGGCACCACCGGCACCACTAGACCCACCCACCGGCACTACCGGCACTACCGGCACTACCGGCACGGTCGGCACCACCGGTACCACCGGAACGGTCGGCACCACCGGAACGACCGGCACGGYCGGCACCACCGGCACCACTAGACCCACCCACCGGCACTACCGGCACTACCGGCACGGTCGGCACCCCCCCCCCCCCCCCCCCCCCCCCCCCCCCCCCCCCCCCCTACCGGCACGGTCGGCACCACCGGTACCACCGGAACGGTCGGCACCACCGGAACGACCGGAACGGTCGGCACCACCGGCACCACCGGCACCACTAGACCCACCCACCGGCACTACCGGCACTACCGGCACGGTCGGCACCACCGGTACCACCGGAACGGTCGGCACCACCGGAACGACCGGAACGGTCGGCACCACCGGCACCACTTCCCCCACCAACGCACCACCTATTGAGGAGGACCCCTCAGATGGCAGTGATGCGTCATCCCCGCCGAAGACT
>NZ_JASKYR010001358.1:0-876 GCF_041028215.1 Streptomyces flavofungini | reverse complement strand
CCCCCGTCTCGCCGCGTCGGCTACGTGCCGTAGGGGCGGACGGGGGCACGCGTCCGCAGGCGCCGCTCCGGCCGGAGGGGACGTGGGGGTATGTGCGAGCGCAGCACAGGGATTCCCTCATGCCTCTGTTCATCGTTGGGCGATGCGGTCTAGATGGCGAGCACGCACATACCCCCGCGGCCCCGCCCCCACGACATGGCGAGGCGCGACCGAGGTCAACGGAACGCGGCAAGACGGCCCTGCCGCACCCCTTGTCTGATGGAGCGTCAGATAACACCATGGCCGCCAGTCCGGCCTAGCGGAGGGTGGCGTTTGTTGTGGGGCGAGACAGCGGCAGCAACGGCAGCAACCGTAAACAACGCTTGCTCACCTACGGGATGCAGCTCCCCGTGCAGTCCCAGAGTTCCCTCTACGCCGAACCCTGGGAAGCCACCGCCGGCGCCGAAGACCTCGCCGAGATCGCCCGCACCGCGGACCGCACCGGCTTCGACTACCTCGCCACCTGCGACCACGTAGCCATCCCGCACCACCTCGCCGCCGCGATGAGCACCGTCTGGTACGACCCCGTAGCCACCCTCGCCTACCTCGCCGGAATCACCACGAACGTCCGCCTCATGAGCCACGTGGCCATCGTCGGCCTGCGTCACCCCCTCGCCACCGCCAAGCAGTACGCGACCCTCGACCACCTCAGCCACGGCCGCCTCATCCTCGGCGTGGGCGCGGGCCACGTACGCGAGGAGTTCGAGGCGCTCGGCGTCGACTTCGAGCGGCGCGGCCCGATCCTCGACGAGACGGTCGACGCCCTGAAGGCGGCCCTCGGCCAGGACGAGTACCCGACCCACCACGGCGAGCGCTTCGACTTCGAGGGGCTCGGCC
>NZ_JASKYR010001357.1:0-906 GCF_041028215.1 Streptomyces flavofungini | reverse complement strand
AGCAGGGGGACAGCGGCGAGCCAGCCCGCGCGGCGCAGTTTGCGGCGGAGCAGGGGCGCGGGTCTGGCGCGCCAGGGGACGTCGCCCTGGGGCAGGCGGCGGTTGATGACGAGCGCGAGGGCCCCCGCCAGGTCGGTCGGGAGGTGGGGCGTGCGGCGGTCCACGGCGACCACCGTGAAGCCGAGCCGCCGGAGCTCGGCGCAGAGGTTGGCGAGCGGCACGAGGTGCAGATGCCTGGGCTGGGCGTACGAGGGCCACCACTTGCCGAGGAGCCCGGCGTAGCGGCACTCGGGGTCGGTGGTCTCGATCATCAGATGGCCGCCGGGGCGCAGGGCGAGCCGCGCGGCCCTGAGCTCCTCGCGCGGGTCGGGGCTGCTCGCCAGGGAGTGGAACATGCTCAGCGCGTCGTAGCGGCCGACGAGGCGGTGCACGAGCCCGGTGAGGGTGCCGCGGTGGCCCTCCTCGATTCGGCCCTCCCGTACGGCGTCCTCGACGCCACGGCCCACGTCGAGCCCGTCGAAGGACGTGTACGGCAGGAGCCGCCGGGCCAGGACCGGGAAGCGTGCGGCGCCCGTGCCGACGTCGAGCCAGCACTCGGGTTCGTCGAAGACCCGCAGGGCCGCGGCCCTCGCGAGATGGCGCCGGTCGCCGGGCCCCGCGCCGAGCAGCGTGTCGGCCAGCGGCCCGCCGAGGCCCTCGCGGGCGCCGTGGAGGTGGGGGTCCTGGCGGTAGAAGGCCCGGCCCTCGGCGGTCAGCCGGGGGTTCTGGAAGAGGTGCGCGCAGTCGGCGCACTGGTCGAGCGTGAAGGTGCCCGGCTTGCGCTGGACCAGGTCGGTGCAGCGCAGCGAGACCCGGAGCCGGGGAGAGCCGCACCAGGGGCAGTCGGCGCGGCGCGGTTCGTGGAAC
>NZ_JASKYR010001356.1:0-1085 GCF_041028215.1 Streptomyces flavofungini | reverse complement strand
GGGCAGCCACGGCCTCACCATCCCCATGGCGGCCCCCCCCCCCCCCCCCCCCCCCCCCCCCCCCCCCCCCCCCCCCCCCCCCCCCCCCCCCCCCCCCCCCCCCCCCCCCCCCCCCCCCCCCCCCCCCCCCCCCCCCCCCCCCCCCCCCCCCCCCCCCCCCCCGGAGACGGCTTGCCGCGCTGACTCGTCGGGCGCCCCTCCGTAGGCGCGGTAGAGCGAGGCCGCCATGGGGATGGTGAGGCCGTGGCTGCCCTCCACGCTCTCGGCGATCGGGGTGCGGGCGGGGGCGACCGCGACGACCGTGCAGCCGCGGCGGTAGGCCTGCTCGGCGAGGAGGGAGAGGCCCGGCTCCGAACCGTCGGGGGTGGCGATGAGCAGCAGGTCCACCGGGCCGACCCAGCCGGGCAGCGCCCAGCGCAGGGCGCCCGCGGCGGGGGCGACGCCGGTCGGGGCGATACGGATGACGGGGCAGGCCGCGCTGACGAGGCCGTCAAGGACGTTGGCGACGCAGGCGGCGGCGGTGCCGGGGCCCGCGATCAGGATGGCGCGGGGGCGGCCGTCGGGCCTCAGTTCCGTGAGTCCGGCCTCGGTGGCGTGGCGGACCGCGGTGCGCACGCGGGCGCCGGCCTCCGCGGCGCCCCGCAGCAGCCCCCGGCGGTCGGCGCGGGCCAGCGCCTCCGGGTCGTCGAGAAGCGACTCGTCGAGCATGGGTCAGGCCTCCGGTTCGCCGTGCGCGACTTCCGGCACGGGGCTGGGTCGTGCGGGGCGCGTGGCCGGTGCGCGGGCCGTGAGCCGTCGCGCGTGCGGGCGGCGCTCCTGCTGCTCGGTACTGGTGCGTGCCGTTACGCGGGGCGGCGGGCCTCGTCGACCAGGAGGACGGGGATGCCGTCGCGGACCGGGTAGGCGAGGCCGCACTCCTTGGCGTCCGCCGTGCAGACCAGCTCGGTCTCCGTCTCGTTGAGGGGAGCGTGGCAGGCCGGGCAGGCGAGGATCTCCAGGAGGCCGGCTTCGAGCGCCATGGGGTGGGTCCCTTCGAGCTGGTGAGGTGGGTTCGCGCGGTCCTGCGGTCCCGGGTGGGGCGGCGC
>NZ_JASKYR010001355.1:0-1092 GCF_041028215.1 Streptomyces flavofungini | reverse complement strand
GCCGAGCACGGCCGGGTCCTGCGCGCGCTCGCCGAGGACAGCGTGCCCGCGCTGATGCACTGCGCGGCGGGCAAGGACCGCGCGGGGCTCTCCATAGCCGTGACGCTGCTGGCGGTCGGCGTGGAGCGGGACGCCATCGAGGCGGACTACCTGGAGTCGAACGCGGCGCACCGGCGCTACCGCGTACGCCGCACGAGCGACTCCCCGAGCGCGATGTCCCCCGAGGTCATGGAGCTGCTCAACCCCCTCTTCGACGCCCGCGCCGAGTATCTGGGCGCCGCCTTCGAGACGATCGAGCAGACCTGGGGCTCCACGGACGCCTACCTCGCCGAGGGCCTGGGGATCTCCCCGGAGACCCGCGAGCGGCTCCGCGAGCGCCTGCTCGACTAGGCCCCCGGTCCCGGGCTCAAACCCCCCTCAGGCCCCTGCGGGCTACTGGTTCTGCGCCCCCAGCTCGAACAGCAGGTAGATGAAGGCCGCGAAGAGGTGGCCGACGGCCACGTAGATGATCAGGCGGATCCACAGGGCGCGGGGGAACTTCTCCTCCATGTCCTTGGCGCGCTCGGCGGGCCGCTCCGACGGTACGGATCGCTGCGGTTCGATGTCGCTCATGCCGGCTCTCCCGGAGTGGGGCCGCCCAGGCACACCGCGGTGGCGGGGCTCTGGAGCAGCGTGTGGACGAAGAGGAGATCGGCGCCGTCCTGGTCGGCGGCGGCGATCCGGTGCGGGGTCAGCGAGTCGAAGTGCGCGCTGTCGCCCGGCGCGAGGACGTGCGTGGTGTCGCCCAGGCGCAGCCGCAGCCGCCCCTTGAGGACGTGCAGCCACTCCTCGCCGGGGTGGACGCGCACGATGTCGCCCTGTGCCCCGTGCGGCACGTGCACGCGCAGGGCCTGCATGGAGCGGCCGCGGGCACCCGTCTGCCAGTAGGTCCAGCCACCGGCCCGGGTGGGCTCCATGTCCGCCGCGCGGATGATGGAGTCCTGGTCGGCGACGGTCTCGCCGAGAAGCTCGGAGACCGTCGTACCGTAGACACGTGCGAGGGCGAGCAGCATCGGCAGCGAGGGCTGGCGCTGCCCGGTCTCCAGGCGGGAC
>NZ_JASKYR010001354.1:0-785 GCF_041028215.1 Streptomyces flavofungini | reverse complement strand
CCCCTCCTCCGAGACGAGCYGCCGATGAGAACCGTGGAAGGACCCACCGCCCGGGTGGTGGTCGTCGGCGCCGGGCTCTCCGGGCTCTCCGCCGCGCTGCACCTGCTCGGCGCCGGCCGCGAGGTGACCGTCGTCGAACGCTCGGCGCACCCCGGCGGCCGGGCCGGACTCCTGGAGCGCGGCGGCTACCGCTTCGACACCGGGCCCACCGTGCTCACCATGCCCGACCTGGTGGCGGAGGCCTTCGCCGCCGTCGGCCAGGAACTCGGCGACCACCTGGAGCTGCTCCCCCTGCATCCCGCCTACCGGGCCCGGTTCGCCGACGGCAGCAGCCTCGACGTCCACACCCGGGCCGAGGAGATGGAGGCCGAGGTCGCACGCTTCGCGGGCGCCAGGGAGGCGCTCGGCTACCGGCGCCTGCGCGCCTGGCTCACCCGTCTGCACCGCGTCCAGACGCACCGCTTCATCGACGCCAACTTCGACTCCCCGCTGAACCTGCTCACCCCCGACCTCGCCCGCCTCGCCGCCCTCGGCGGCTTCGGCAGGCTCGACGCCCGCATCGGCCGCTTCCTCTCCGACGAACGGCTGCGCCGCGTCTTCTCCTTCCAGTCCCTGTACGCGGGTGTCCCCCCGGCCCGCGCCCTGGCCGCGTACGCCGTCATCGCCTACATGGACACCGTGGCCGGGGTCYTCTTCCCGCGCGGCGGCATGCACGCCCTGCCGCGCGGSAWGRMSRCCGCCGCCACGGACGCCGGTGCCGACATCCGCTACGGCCACGACGTGAC
>NZ_JASKYR010001353.1:0-966 GCF_041028215.1 Streptomyces flavofungini | reverse complement strand
ACTCGGTGGAGCCGCAGGTCCGGGGCGGTACGACCGTCGTCGGGTACAAGGGCGGGGCCCAGGTGCGCGACTCGGCGTCCGGCTCGGTGCGCTGGACGGCGAAGCCGTCACCCGGGCACGTGATCACCTCCGTGCTGCTCACCGGGGACCGGCTCGTCGTCAGCGAGGAGGGCGCCACGGACGCGGACACCGGCGAGACGCCGGACGGCGCGGGGCTGCGGGCGTACACGCGCGGCGGCAGGCAGGTGTGGAAGGAGCAGCTCAGCGACGGCACCCTCGCCATGGCAGAGAAGCGCCACTACATCGCGGAGCTGGCCCACGACGGCCTGGTCTACGCCCAGTCCGAGGAGGGCGTCGTCGCGATCGACGAGAAGCGCGGCGGCCGGGTGGGCGGCGCGTACGCCAAGGGCCAGTGCCTCACCCTGAAGGCGGTCGGCGGCAAGATCCTCTGCGCCAGGCCGCTGGGCGACTCCAGCGACCTCGCCGACCCCACGGCCGATCCGCAGACCCGGGTGGTCCGGCTCGACCCGCGCACGCTCGAACCCGGCAAGGCGTTCGGCTTCAAGGCCCCGCCGATCGGCGACGACGGCTTCGCCGGCAGCGATCTCGTGGTGAGCGCCGTCGGGGCGCGGGCGGCCCTCGCGTACGACTCGTGGTGGCCGACCCGGGGAACGGCAAGGTGCTGCGCGAGGAGTCGATCTCGATCAGCGAGTACAGCATCCGGCACCCGGCGCCCTCCGGCCCGCTCCTCGTCGGCGGCCGGGCGCTGTACGCCGACAACTCCGGGCTGCTCTCCGTCCCGCTCACCGCGTCGGGCAAGGCGCGCAGGACCCCGGTGCCCGGCGCCCCGGGCGACCGCCGTCCCAAGCCGTCCGAGGACACCGGGCTCGTGGTCGCCGACACCCCGAAGCACCCGTGGCTGCTGCCGCTCGGCGGTGTCGCGACGGTCGTGTACGACCAGGGCAC
>NZ_JASKYR010001352.1:0-1002 GCF_041028215.1 Streptomyces flavofungini | reverse complement strand
GGCCACGGGTGCTTCGGATAGCGGCCGCGCAGCTCGGCGCGGACCGCGCGGTAGCCCTCGCGCCAGAACGAGGCGAGGTCGGCCGTGACGGCGGCCGGGCGGCCCGCGGGGGAGAGCAGGTGCACCTGGACGGCCGCCGTGCCGTCCGCGAGCCGAGGGGTCTCCGCGAGGCCGAACATCTCCTGGAGCTTCACCGCGAGCACGGGCCGCCCGGGATCGGAGTAGTCGACCCGGACGCGCGAGCCGCTCGGCACCTCAAGGCGCTCGGGGGCCAGCTCGTCGAGGCGCGCGGCCTGGCCGCCCGCCCACGGCAGCAGCCGCGCCAGCGCCTGCCCCGCGTCGATCCCGCCGAGGTCGGAGCGGCGGCGCGCCCGCGAGAGCTCCGGTTCGAGCCACTCCTCCACGCGCGCGTGCAGGGCGTCCTCCGACACGTCGGGCCAGGGCTCGCCCAGGTGGCGGCGGAGGAACGCCAGGCGTTCCCGCAGCTCACGCGCGCCGCGCGACCACTTCAGCAGCCCGGTGCCCTCCTCCCGCAGCCCCTTCAGGAGCCCCTCCCGTACGAGCCGGGGGTCCGGGTCGCGGAGCGGGCGGCTGTTCAGTTCCACGGCTCCCAGGTACTCGGCGTGCCGGGCCACCAGGTCGCCGCCGGACCAGACGACCTCGTCCCGCTCGTCGAGGAGCGCCTCGGCGGCGCCACGGGCGACGTCCTCCTCGATGGGGGCGCCGAGGAGCACGCGCGCGTGGCCCGCGCCCACGGGGCGGTCCGCGGCGGCCACGGCCAGCCAGGGGGCGCCTGTCAGCGCCGATCCTGGCCGAAGCTCGGCGCGGGTTCCGTTGGCCATGAGGTAGACCCCGCCGCCGACCTGCCGGGCCACCCGCTCGGGAAAGGCCAGCGCCGCGACGAGCCCGGCGGTCCGCTCACCGCCCTCGCTGCCGCCGTCCTCGGCCCTGTTTCCCGCGGACCCCGCCGCCGCGGCCAGCCGTCCCGTCTCCCTGCGCCAC
>NZ_JASKYR010001351.1:0-989 GCF_041028215.1 Streptomyces flavofungini | reverse complement strand
CCGAAGCACCGAGATGCCGACACGCCGACCGCCGGACCCGCCAAGGCCCGCGCCGCAGACGTCCGCTCGCTCAACCACCCCCCGCGCCCGCCCCCACCGGATCATCCAGCACGGCCCGCGCCACCGAGTGCGCCGCGCCCAGCAGGGGCCCGTCCGGGCCCAGCGCGGATGCCGTCACCCCGCAGGCGCGCCCCGCCGTCCGGTCGGCGAGCTCCCGCTCCAGCGAGGGGAGCAGCCAAGGCGCGAGATGGGAGAGCGCGCCGCCGAGCACCACGGCTCGGGGGTCCAGAAGATTGACGGCTCCCGTGAGCGCGATGCCCAGCGCCGTCCCCGCGTCGCTCAATGCCCGCCGCACCGCCTCGTCGCCCGCGTCGGCGCGTTCCGCGAGCAGTCCGACCCGGTCTTCCCGCTGCCCCAGACCGACGGCCCGCAGTACTGCCTCCTGGCCCGCGTACTGCTCCAGACACCCCCGACCGCCGCACGGGCACGCGGGGCCCTCCGGCCATATCGGCACATGGCCCAGCTCGCCGGCGAACCCGCGTGTCCCGCGCAACAGCCGTCCGTCGACCACCAGCGCGGCGCCCACGCCGATCTCCGCCGAGACATGCAGGAAGTCCTCGGGGGTCTCCGCGCCGAGCCACAGTTCCGCGAGGGCACCGAAGTTCGCCTCGTTGTCCACCGTGAGCGGCAGCTCGACGGGGAGGAGCGGTGTGAGGTCGACGTCCCGCCAGCCGAGGTTGGGCGCGCGTACGACCGTTCGTGCGTCACGGGCGACGAGCCCGGGTACGGCGACCGCGAGGCCCGCCGGTGTCAGACCCGCCTCACATGCTTCGGCACTCACCGTCCGGATCAGCGCGGCGAGTTCCTGGAGCACCGGCCCGGGGGAGCGGTCGCGGTTGTTTGCCTGCCGCACGGCACGCACGCGTACCTCACCTCGCAGATCGACCGCGCAGGCCGCGAGGTGGTCCACGCCCACCTCGGCGCCGATG
>NZ_JASKYR010001350.1:0-996 GCF_041028215.1 Streptomyces flavofungini | reverse complement strand
CCGGGCGCCTCCCCCCTGGCGGAGACGCTCGCCCTGCTCGGGCGCACCGCTCCGGCACGGCACTTCGCGTACGGCCTCTCGCGCGGCTGAACGCCCCACCCGTATCTTCCGTACTCCCCGGTATCGGTGTGGTCCGCCGGTACCGGCGGACCACGGGAGCACCACGGGAGGCACCTTGCGGCGCGTCAACGGCACGGCTCTGATCATCGCGGCACTTCTCGCCACACTGGGCGCGATCGCGTTCCCCGTGTGGTCCTACGCCGACCGCTCCGGCACCGGCGAGGCCAATCTGGCCGCCGGTTCGGTGGCCACCCGGTGGGGGCCGCTCTCGGCTGCCGACCGGGATCTCCTGGTGAAGGTGCGGCTCGCCGGGCTGTGGGAGATACCGGCGGGCCAGCAGGCCGTCGAGCGGGCGCCCACCGAGGCGGTCAAGGAGGCGGGGGACCATCTCATCGTCGGGCACACCGACCTCGACAAGCGGGTGCGCTCCGCCGCGTCGCAGCTCGGCATGGAGCTGCCCAACCAGCCGACCGAACAGCAGCAGGGCTGGCTGGACGAGCTGACGGAGGCGAGCGGCGAAACGTACCAGCGCAAGTTCGCCAATCTGCTGCGGGCCTCGCACGGCAAGGTGTTCAGCGTGATCGCCCAGGTCCGCGACACCACCCGCAACTCCCTGGTCAGGCAGCTCGCCACCGACGCCAACCAGACCGTGCTCGACCACATCACGATGCTGGAGGCCACCGGGCTCGTCGACTTCGACGACATCGCGGGCGGCGCGGCGGCCGGTGCCACCGCGAGCCCCACCGGGCCTCCCCCGCCGTCCGGGGGCACCCCGCCGGAGCCGTCGCCCGCCGGGCCGAAGGGCGAGGTGTCCACCACCTCGCGCCCGTCGCCGGGGCCGCCGGGGGTCATCAACACCGGCAGGCCGGAACCTCAAATGTAGCTCTGAACGTCTCCCCCGCGGGGTTCGGCCGGACCCGGCGGGGGAGACGTTCA
>NZ_JASKYR010000135.1:0-12970 GCF_041028215.1 Streptomyces flavofungini | reverse complement strand
CCCCGCGTTCGTAGCACCAGGCGCCGAAGCGGACGGCGGCGGCGGTGCAGAGCGAGAGCAGCACGGCGGCGAACAGCTCGGGAAGCTGGCCCGGGACCGTGTGCAGGAACTGCGTCGCGAAGAACATCATGAACGCGAACACCCCGAGGGAGTGCCCGCGCGGCCCCCAGCGCCGCGCGTACACGCCCGCCCCCATGACGGCGAGGAAGGCGGCGTCGCGCGCCACCGGCACGTCGTGGAGCAGGGCGGCGAGGGTGAGTACCGGGAATCCGACGACGGGCAGCAGGGCCGTCGTGACCGCCTGGCCGCGCACCGTGGCGTCGCCGACGGTGAAAAGCGCGAGCAGCGCGGCGAGCCCGCCGGTGATCGCCGCTACGAGTGAATGCCCGGCCAGGCCGCACACCGCCACCGCCCCGGCGATGCCGATGACCGCCCGGGAGGCGAAGCGCAGCCGCGCACGTCCCGGGTCCGGCGCCACGAACACCCTCTTCAACACCGCTTGCCCGCCCCTTTCGCGTCCCGTCCGTGCGGCCCCGCCGAAGGAAACCGCAGGGAGCCCGCAGGGAATCCGCATGGAATCCGCATGAAAAAGGCGCCGCGGAGTCCCGCAGCGCCATCGACAGTCACATGAGACCATCCGTCCGGCCTGTGGCTCAACCGAGACCGTGACCACTGGTCCATTGGCTCACCACAACACCGTTCGACTGAACCGCGGGCGGGCCAACGGACCACACGCCTCCGCTTGTGCGGCGGAGGACGCCCGAGGGGAGGGGCCGCGGCGGCCGAGAAAGTGCGGCTCCCCTCGGCGGTGCCATCATGGGCCCCATGGGAAAGAGCGCGCTCATCGTCATCGACATGATCAACACGTACGATCATGCCGACGCGGAACAGCTCATTCCGTCGGTCCGCAAGGCGTTGCCCGCCATCGTGCGGCTGATCGAGCGGGCTCGCGAGGAGGACGTCCCCGTCATCTACGCGAACGACAATTTCGGCCAGTGGCGCTCCCACCACGGGGAAATACTCGAAACCGCCCTGTCGGGGCCGCACGCCGACCTGGTCCGCCCCGTGCGGCCGGACGACACCTCGCTCTTCGTGGTGAAGGCCCGCCACTCGATCTTCTACGAGACACCGCTCACCTATCTGCTCTCCCAGCTCGGCGTCGGCCATGTGGTCCTCACCGGTCAGGTGACCGAGCAGTGCGTGCTGTACTCCGCGCTCGACGCCCACATCCGCCATCTGGGGGTGACGGTGCCCGAGGACGGGGTCGCGCACATCCATCCCGACCTCGCCCAGGCGGCGCTGCTCATGATGGAGCGCAACATGCACGCCACCATCACCGACTCCGAGGGGGTCGCACTGTGACCAGTCGAGGTGTGCCGAACCGGTCCGCCACCGGGCGGCGGTCCGTCCTGCGCGGCCGTACGGCCGTGGTGACCGGCGCCGCGCGCGGGGTCGGCGAGGCCGTCGCCAGAGAGCTGGCCTCGCTCGGCGCGAAGGTGGCGCTCCTCGGCCTGGAGGAACGGGAGCTCGCCCGGGTCTCCGGCGCGCTGCCGACGGTGTCGGACCACTGGCACGTGGACGTCACCGACGACGCGGCGATGGCGCGCGTGGCGGAGGAGGTGCGCGGGCGGCTCGGCCCCGCGTCGGTCGTCGTCGCCAACGCCGGGTTGGCCGAGGGCGGCCCCTTCGTCGACTCCGATCCCGCGAGCTGGCGGCGGGTCATCGAGGTCAACCTGGTGGGCAGCGCGGTCACCGCCCGCACCTTCCTGCCGCAGCTCCTCGACACCCGGGGGCACTACCTCCAGATCGCCTCGCTCGCCTCCATCGGCGCGGCCCCGCTGATGAGCGCGTACTGCGCGTCGAAGGCGGGCGTGGAGTCGTTCGGCCACGCCCTGCGCGCGGAGCTCGACCCGCTGGGAGTCGGTGTGGGCATCGCCTACCTGAACTGGACCGACACGGACATGATCCGTGACGCCGCCCAGCACCCGGTCCTGCGGGAGCTGCGGGCGCACATGCCGCCGCCCGCCCGCAGGATCTACCCCGCGACGCTGGTGGCCCACCGCCTCGTGCGCGCGGTCGAGCGGCGGGCGCCCAGTGTGTACGTGCCGGGCTGGCTCCGGGGCGTGCAGGCGGTGCGGGCCGCCCTGCCGGGGATCGTGACCCGGTTCTCCCGGCACGAGCTGACGCGCTCGGAGTTCTCGGCGACGGGTCTGCTGGGTGCGGGCGGTCGCGCGGAGGGCGCCGACGGCCGCCGCTGAGGGAGCGTCCCCGCGCCGCGGGGACGCCGTACGGGTGGTGGTTCCGCCTGGCCGGGCGCGCGCGGGGTACACGGCTCCGCGTGAGAGACACCAGCACCACGTCGCGGCCCGCGGACGGCGCCCCGACGGCACTCAAGAAGGCCCTGACCACCCCGCTGCTGTACTTCTTCATCCTCGGAGACGTGCTCGGCGCCGGTGTGTACGTCCTCGTCGGCCAGGTCGCGGCCGACTCCGGCGGCGCCGTGTGGGTGCCCCTGCTCGCGGCGCTCTGTCTGGCCCTCCTGACGGCCGCCTCCTACGCCGAACTGGTCACCAAGTACCCGCGCGCGGGTGGCGCCTCGCACTACGCCACGCTGGCGTACGGGCCCTTCGCCGGATTCCTCGCGGGGTTCTGCATGCTCGCGGCGGGCATCGTGTCGGTCGCCGCGCTGGCCCGCGGTTTCGGCGGCGACTACCTCTCCGAGTTCGTGACGCTGCCGGTCGTGCTCGTCACGGTCGTCTTCCTCGCCGCGCTGGCCCTTCTGAACGCCCGGGGCATCCAGGAGTCGACGCGGGTCAACGTCGTGGCCACGGTGATCGAGGTGGGCGGCCTGGTGCTGGTGACCGGGCTCGGCCTGTGGATCGTGCTGCGCGGCGACGGCGACGTGGGCAGGCTCGGGCAGCTCGGGACGGAGCGGCACGGCCCGGCGGCGGCCGTGCTGACCGGCGCGGTCCTCGCCTACTACTCCTTCGTCGGGTTCGAGACGTCCGTCAACGTGGCGGAGGAGACCCGCGACCCGCGCCGCTCCTACCCGCGCGCCCTGTTCGGCGCGCTGATCACGGCGGGCGCGGTGTACGCCCTGGTCGGGGCGGCGGCCGCGGCGGCCGTGCCGACCCGGAGGCTGGCCGAGTCCAGCGGCCCGCTCCTCGAAGTCGTCAAGGAGGCGGGCGGCGTCCCCACGGAGCTGTTCAGCGCCGTCGCCCTGGTGGCGGTGGCCAATGGCGCGCTGCTCACCGGCATCATGTCCTCCCGGCTCGCCTACGGCATGGCGCGCGACGGTCTGCTGCCGTCGTTCCTGACCCGGGTGCTGCCCCGCAGGCGCACGCCGTGGGCCTCGATCGCCGCGACGACGGCGCTGTCCCTGCTGCTCGCGCTGACCGGTGATGTGACGACGCTCGCCTCGACCCTCGTACTGCTGCTTCTCGTGGTGTTCTTCCTGGTCAACACCGCGGCCCTGGTGCTGCGCCGCCGCGACGCGACGTCCCGCGACCACTTCCGCGCGCCGCTCGTGGTGCCCTTCCTCGGCGCGGTCTCCTGCGTCGTGCTCGCCACGCAGGTCGAGCGTGCGGTGTGGACGCGGGGCCTGATCGTGCTCGCGGTGGGCGCGGTGGGCGGCGCCGTCGCCACCGTACGGGCGCGCCGGGGCCGTTGAGCTCCCGGCCGCTGGGTGCCATCGTGTTCGGTCGGCTGGTATGGACCACAGCTGTGGTCCGTGCGGCACGCTCACGTCGACACACGGTCACGTACACAGCGGAACTCGGACAGGGAGCTGACGGATGCGCGGCACAACGGTTCTGCCCGGCGAGGGGAACAACGGAGAACCGTGCGGCGACGGGATGCCGACGCACCGCCTGGAGGTGCCGATGCCCAACGCGCTGCCCTTCGCCATCGGCACCTTCGACACCATCGGGCCGATGTCCCGCGCGGCCTTCCCCCACCGGCACACCTTCCACGAGATCGTGCATGTCACCGGGGGGACCGGCAGACACGTGGTGGACCTGAACGGCTGCGCGCTGCGGCCGCCGCACCTCTGCTTCATAGCGCCCGGCCAGGTCCACCACTGGGAGGACGCCCGCGGTCTTGAGGGCCGCGTCATCCTGTTCACCGACGATTTCCTCCTGGACCATCCGGCCGACCGGGACGTCCTGCGCGGGCTCGGCCGGCGCGCCACACTGGCGCTGCGCGACGAGGACGCCGAGTGGACCGCGCGGCTCGTCGCCGACCTGGACGGCGAGTACCGCTCGGGTGCGGCCGGTTTCCACAGCGTGCTGCGGTCCCTGCTGCACATCCTGGTGGTACGGGCGGCGCGGCTGCCCTCGGCCAGGGCCGTCGCCGCCCCGGCCGCGCCGCCCCGGTCCCGGCCCGGTTCGGTGGCCGCGGAGTTCGTGGCGCTGCTCGGCGGCCCCGGCGGGGCAGCGCACTCGGTACGGACGTGCGCGGAACGCATCGGCGTCTCGGTGAGCTATCTGAGCGAGGCGGTGAAGGCCTCCACCGGCCGCACGCCCGGTGAACTCATCCGGCAGGCCCGGGTGCACGAGGCCAAACGCCTGTTGCTGCACACAGAATTGACGGTACGTCAGGTCGCGGCGCGGACCGGGTTCGGCGATCCGGCCTACTTCTGCCGCTTCTTCCGCCGCGAGACCGGGACCAGTCCGGGGGACTTCCGGCGCGGCACCGGCGATATTCACCACGACCACCGGCTCCAGTCCATCGCCCGGCCCGCCGCCTCGGCATAGCTTCTCTGTCGATCCGGAACCACCCCCACCCCTCTGGAGGAGCGATGGACGACGAGACCGGGCGCGGACCCGACGACGGCACCCGCGGCGAAGGCGCCGAGCCGGGGCGGCGGCGCAGGGGACCGAGCCGCAAGACGGTGCTGAGGGCCGCCGCGGCGGCGGGCATGGCCCTGCCCGTGGCGGGCCTCATGGGTGTCCCCGCCCTCGCCCGGACGGCGGGTGAACGGGGCGAGGCCCCGACGCTGACCCCGACCTGCGACGACGGCGACGACCCGACTCCCCCGCAGATGGAGGGCCCCTACTTCAAGCCCAACTCCCCGCGCCGCACCTCGCTCCTGGGGACCAACACCCCCGGTGTGCGGCTCACGGTCACGGGTTATGTCTTCGGGCGGGCCTGCCGCCCCATAGGCCAGGTCCTGCTGGACTTCTGGCAGGCCGACACCTACGGGACGTATGACAACGTCGGGTTCCGTTTCCGCGGGCACCAGTTCACCGACGCCAACGGCGCATTCAAGCTCACCACGATCGTTCCCGGCCTGTATCCCGGGCGCACCCGGCACCTGCACGTCAAGGTGCAGGCCCCGGGCCGTCCGGTCCTCACGACGCAGCTCTACTTCCCCGGCGAGCCGCGCAACAACACGGACCCGATCTTCGACTCCCGGCTGCTGATGAACGTCCGCGGTGTCGGCAACGCGAAGGAGGCGGACTTCGACTTCGTCCTGAACGTGCCGCAGTAGGGGGACGGCGCGGCACCGCACGGCCCGCGTCCCACCCCCGTGGGGACGCGGGCCGTGCCCGTGGTCCGCCCTCACACCGGGCGGACCAGCTCCCAGGTGTCGACGGCGTGGTCGAGGGCCATTCCGTGCCGCTCGTACAGGGCGAGCGCCCCGCTGCTGTTGTCGGTGTCCACCCCGAGGCCGATCCGGTCGCGGCCGAGCGCCGCGTAGTGCCCGAAGGCGTGGCGCAGCAGGTGGCTGCCGAGGCCCTGGCCGCGGGCCTCGCCGAGGACACCGAGGTTGCCTATCCAGCCCATCGAGGGGCGGTCGTCGTGGGTGCGGAGCACGGCGGCGTCACCGACCCCCTCGACGTGCGCGATCCACACCAGTGACCAGTCGGCGCGCTCGGCGTGGATGTCGTCCAGCCACTGCCGGTAGGTGCGCGGCCGGAAGTCGAAGTGGTCCGCGAAGCTCTCCTGGAGCAGGGCGTGGGCGCGCCGCCGGTCGTCCTCGTCCCGGCAGTCGCGCAGGGTGACACCGGCGGGCGCGGCGGGCACCGGGTCGGTCCCGGCGGCCAGCGAGCGGGCCAGTACGTTGTACCGCCGCACGGTGCGCCATCCGCGGGCCCGCAGCGCCGCCAGGTCCATGGTGGGCGCGGTGTTGAGATGCAGGTGCACCACGGCGCGGGCCGCGCCGTTGTCCGCCGCGCGCTCGGCGGCACGGCTCTCCGCGCGCTCGAAGAGGTGCAGCGCCCCGTCGGTCCTGCCGGGCAGGACGTAGTGGTCGAGGTCGATCCGCTCGCCGTGGGAGTCGTCCCACAGCAGTGCGTACCCGATCAGCCGGCCGTCGTCGATGAGCAGCCAGGAGTCGCGCTCCAGGTCCACCCCGGGGTGCCTGAGACCGGCGAGGACCTCGTCCGGCCCGGTGTCGGCGCGGCCGGTCTCCAGCAGGTCCACCTCATTGAGCAGCGCGCACACCGCGTCCGCGTCATCGAGCGTCGCCGCCCGCACGGTCAGGCCGGGCGGCGGGTTGAGAGACGTGGTCATGGGCCCACTGTCGGGCGCGGGACCACCGCACCGCAACGGAGTTTCGACGGGGTGGGGCAGGCCTGCCTAGGCCAGCACCGCCCGCACTGTCTTCCCCCCGCGCTCCGTGCGTACCACCTCGACGCGGTGGGCCAGTTCGCGGACCATCGCCAGGCCCCGGCCGTTCTCGCGCTCGGTGCTCTCCTTGCGGACCCGGGGGCGGACCGGGCTCGCGTCGTGGACCTCGACCGTCACCCGGCCGCCCGAGACCTCCACGCGCAGACGGCAGCCGCCCCGCGCGTGCTGGACGGCGTTGGACACGAGCTCGGAGACGACGAGGGTGGCGTCGTCGACGCGCTCGGCGGGCACCTCGGTCTTGCGGCGGTGCGGCCTGACGAGGAACGCGGAGGTCAGCCTCCGTGCCCGGCCCGCCGAAGCGGCCTCCTGCGGCAGTGCGTACTCCACCCCCGTGGTGGCCTTACGGGCGCGCTGTTGCGCACGCATGGCGGATCACTTCCCCTCCCTGTACGAACCGGTGACCACCGCGGGCAAGGTCCGGGACCGCGGCTCGGTCCTGTGCGGCCGGCGGCTGGTACTGGGCGGCGCCGGTCCTGCCTCTCGGTGATGCCCCCGTCCGCTGATCGCCAATCCGGCTGTAAGGCACGCCTCATCCCGGTGCTCGCGGCGGGGTCCGCGGCGGGCCGGGGACATTGACCCTGACATCGGGTTCGAACAAGACTGCGGTTCCGGTTCCCGTCGATCCGCTCCCGCCCGAGAGAGGCAGGCCCATGAAGGCGCAGCCCCGTCCGTTCAAGGACTACCAGGACGAGATCTACCTCAACGGTCTGGGCGGTGTGGTCCCCGCCTTCCCCATGACGTTCGCGGAGCTGGAGTCCCGGGCGCGGGCGGCGCTGCCGCCCTCCGTGCTGTCCTACGTGGCGGGCGGCGCGGGCGACGAGCGGACGCAGAACGCCAACGTCACCGCTTTCGAGCGGTGGGGGCTCGTCCCGCGCATGTTCGTCGGCGCGGCCGAGCGCGACCTGTCGGTGGACCTGTTCGGGATGACGCTGCCCTCCCCGCTGTTCATGGCACCCATAGGCGTCCTCGGCATCTGCGCGCAGGACGGGCACGGCGATCTGGCGACCGCGCGGGCCGCCGCGCGCACCGGAGTGCCGATGATCGCCTCGACGCTCGCCGCGGACCCGATGGAGGCGGTGGCCGCCGAGTTCGGCGACACCCCCGGCTTCTTCCAGCTCTACACGCCCACCGACCGCGCCCTCGCCGAGAGCCTGGTGCACCGGGCCGAGAAGTCCGGGTACAAGGCCATCGTCGTCACCATGGACACCTGGATCACCGGCTGGCGCCCGCGCGACCTGAGCACCTCCAACTTCCCCCAGCTGCGCGGGCACTGTCTCGCCAACTACACCTCCGACCCGGTCTTCCGCGCCCAGCTCCCCGCCGACCCCGAGCAGGACCCGCGCTCCGCCGTCCTGAAGTGGGTGCAGCTCTTCGGCAACCCGCTCACCTGGGACGACCTTCCGTGGCTGCGCTCCTTGACCTCGCTGCCGCTGATCGTGAAGGGCCTGTGCCACCCCGAGGACGTCCGCCGCGCAAGGGACGGCGGCGTGGACGGCGTCTACTGCTCCAACCACGGCGGCAGGCAGGCGAACGGCGGGCTGCCCGCACTCGACGTGCTCCCCGAGGTCGTCGAGGCCGCCGACGGGCTCCCGGTCCTCTTCGACTCGGGCGTGCGCACCGGCGCGGACATCGTCAAGGCGCTCGCGCTCGGGGCGAGCGCCGTCGGGGTCGGCCGCCCGTACGCGTACGGGCTGGGCATCGGCGGGGCGGACGGCGTCACGCACGTCCTGCGCTCGCTGCTCGCCGAGGCCGATCTCCTCATGGCCGTCGACGGCTATCCGACGCTGGCGGACCTCACTCCGGAGGCGCTGCGGCGGGTCCTCTGAGCGGTTCCGACGCGATAAGGCGATCGTTGGACACTCGCACGTACCGTGTGAGACATTGATGTCTCATTCGAACTTGGAGTGTTCCACCATGTCCCCGCAGCGTGATCCACGGCGCTGGGCCGTCCTCGCGATCCTCTCCGGCAGTCTGCTGCTGATCGCGATGGACACCACGATCCTGAACGTCGCCTTCCCCTCCCTCGTCGCCGATCTGCGGCCCAGCTCCGTGCAGCAGCTCTGGATCATCGACGTCTACGCCCTCGTGCTGTCCGGTCTGCTGGTCACCGCGGGCGCGCTCGGCGACCGGTTCGGCCGCAAGCGGCTGCTGCTCATCGGCTTCGGCGTCTTCGCCGCCGCCTCGCTGCTCGCCGTCTTCGCGACCGCCGCCTGGCAGGTCATCGCCGCCCGCGCGCTGCTCGGCGCCGGTGGCGCGGCGATCATGCCCGCGACCCTGTCGATCCTGCGGGCGGTCTTCACCGACGCCCGCGAGCGGGCCCTCGCGTACGCCGTGTGGTCGGCCGTCTTCGGCGGCGGCATGGCGCTCGGCCCGGTCGTCGGCGGCCTCCTCGTGGAGCACGACGGCTGGCACGCCGCGTTCCTCGTCAACATCCCGGTGGCGCTGGTGATCATCGCGCTCGGCCTGTGGGTCCTGCCCGAGTCCCGGCAGCCGCGGCAGGGCCGCTGGGACTGGTGGGGCGTCTGCCAGTCCGTGGCCGGCATGCTCGCCCTGGCCGGTGGCGTCAAGCAGCTCGGCAAGGGCGGCCCCGGCTCCCCCCTGGCCTGGGCGCTCCTGGTGTTCGCCGCCGTCGCGCTCACCGTCTTCGTCCGCCGCCAGCTCCGCGTCGCCCACCCGCTGCTGCGGGTACGCCTCTTCGCCTCCCGGCCGTTCGCCATCGCGGCGGCCTCGATCTTCCTCGGCATGATCGCCCTGGGCTCGGCCCTGTTCCTGATCACCCAGTGGTTCCAGTACGGGCAGGGCTACACGCCCCTGGAGGCGGGCATCCGGCTGCTGCCCGCGCCGCTCGGCCTGGTCGTGACCTCGCTCGTGACGCCCGCGCTGATGCACCGGCTGCCGATCCGGCACGTCATGGGCGGCGGGCTGCTCCTGATGACGGCGGGCCTCGCCCTGCCCCGGCTCTTCCAGCTCGCGGGTCCGCTCGGCTACGGCGGGGTCGCCGTCGCACTGGCCGTCCTCGGCTGCGGCGTCGGCATCGCGACGACCGCCGCCTCCGTGACGCTGATGGCCGCCACCCCGGCCGAGGACGTCAGTGGCGCCGCCGCCGTCGAGGAGACCTGCTACGAACTCGGCGCCGCCATGGGCGTGGCCGTCCTCGGCAGTGTCGCCACCGCGCTGTACCGCGTGAACCTGCCCGGTCACGGGCTCGGGGACGCCGCCGGAGCGGCGGCGGGAGACTCGATCGGCGAGGCCGCGCGGGTGGCGTCGGAGCTCACGGGACCGGCCGGTACCGAGCTTCTGGCGCGGGCCGCGGGTGCGTTCACCGACGGGATGACACCCACCTTCCTGATGGCCGCCGTCCTGCCACTGGCCGCCGCCGCGCTCACCTGGGCCAAGATCCCCAAGGGGCTGCGGCCCACGGAGGACGCGCACTGAGGCACCCGCCGTGCACCCTGAGCCCCAACCGGGCACACGCGCCCCGTACTTCACGCCTATCATCTGTTCGACTCCGGGCACGCCCCGTCTCAGCGGCGGCCCGGGTCCCGCAGACGCTGCACAGCGAGAGGACAACGGGGAATTGAGCTCCACACGTAAGCGCGGCACGCGCAAGCGCCGCATAACCATGGCCGCGGTGGGTGCCGCGGCCGCCGTCGTGGCCGGGCTTCAGCTGTCGCCCAGCGCGTTCGGCACGGACAACACCGACAGCGGTGACGGCAAGGACGCCGTCTCCACGCGCGCGGCCCACGCCCCCGCGGCCCAGGCCGACTCCGGCGCCGCCAAGGCGGACGGGACGACGTTCAAGGACGGCGTCATGTCGCTGGGCGCCGCCCCCGCCGCGCGTGCGGCCGCCGCCCCGCCGCAGGGCGAGGGCTGGAAGTCGGGCGGGCCCGCCAAGCTGCTCGGCACCGGCTACACCATCAAGTTCTACGACAAGAAGGCCGCCGACTGGCTGGGCCCCTACGTCAAGCGGTCGGCCGCCGAGCTGAAGCGCGTGACCAACCTGCCCATCGCGGTGGACACCGTCCCGGTCGGCTGGGACTACGTCCGGCCCAAGGGCGAGGTCGTCATCGGCCTGCTGCACCACCCCTGCGTCCCGCCCGCCGACGGCGGCAGCACGGGCTGGAAGGTCGTCCGTGACGGCTCCGGCACCAAATACCTGAGCTGCGGCTTCTACTCCTCCTCCGTGGCCGAGACCACGACGAGCGGGCACGCCTACATCGACGACGAGTTCTTCACGGCGGACGGCAAGCCCTCGTCCGCCATCGGCGGCGAGGCGAAGCTCCGGAACCACATCAGCCACGAGCTCGGCCACACGATGGGCTTCACCCACGCCAACCGCAGCGCGACGCGCGGCGACTGCGTCAAGGGCACCGACTCCGGCCAGACCCCGGTGATGTGCACGCCCGTCAACGCCTACGAGGACAAGCGCGCGGGCTCCTACGTCCAGCAGTACGACATGCAGGGCCTGCGCCACCTCGCGCGCGGCGGCGGGGCGCAGCTGGCACCGCAGGGCAAGGTCACCGGCATCGGCGCCAAGTGCCTCGACGTCAAGGGCGGCAAGGCCGCCAACGGCACCCAGATCCAGCTCTACACCTGCAACAAGGGTCCGGGGCAGTCCTGGATCCTCCAGAAGGACGGCGCGTTCCGCTCGCTGGGCAAGTGCCTGACGAACAACGGCAACGCGAGCACCAACGGCAACAAGATCACCCTCTCGGACTGCACCAACGGCGCCTCGCAGCGCTGGTCGGTCAATGCCAAGGGCCAGATCGTGCACGTCGCCTCCGGCAAGGTCCTGGACGTGACGGGCGGTTCCACCGCCAACAGCACCAAGGTCCAGCTCTGGTCGGCCAACACCTACAAGCGGCAGATCTGGGTCACGCCCAAGTAGCGGCGTCCACGGCCCACGCCTCGGGCGTGGGCCGTGCGTCCGGCGTCCGGCGGCTAGAGTCACCAGCGATCACCCCGCGCACCTGGGAGAACCTGGCACCATGGCCGTCGACGAACTCGACACCCGCATCCTGCGGCTGCTCCTCGAACAGCCCCGCACCAGCCTGCGCGAGTACGCGCGCCTCCTCGGCATCGCCCGAGGCACCCTCCAGGCCAGGATCGACCGCCTGGAACGGGACGGCGTGATCACCGGCACCGGCCCCTTCCTCTCCCCCGCCGCGCTCGGCCACCCGGTGCTCGCCTTCGTGCACATCGAGGTCACGCAGGGGCACCTGGACGAGGTGGGCGACGCGCTGGCCGCCGTGCCCGAGATCATCGAGGCGCACTCCATCACCGGCGGCGGCGACCTCCTGACCCGCGTGGTGGCCCGGGACAACGGCCATCTCGAAGACGTCGTCCAGCAGTTGATCCAACTGCCCGGCGTGGTGCGCACCCGGACGGAGATGGCACTGCGCGAGCGGGTGCCGCACCGGCTGCTCCCGCTGGTCGAAGCAGTGGGCGGCGCGGCCTCCGGCGCCCGCTAGGCCTGCCCCACCTGCGCCTTTGGCATCCTTGCCGGATGAGCATCTTCGGCACCACCGCGGTCATCTTCGATCTCGACGGCACTCTCGTGGACAGCGAGCCCAACTACTTCGAGGCCTCGCGGGCCCTGCTCGCCGAGCGCACCGGCCATGCCTACACCTGGGCCGAGAACGAGCGCTACGTCGGGATCAGCTCCCACGAGACGCTCGCGCTCTGGCGGACGGAGTACGGGATAGCCGCCCCGGTGGCCGAGCTCCTCGCCGATCTCGACCGCCGCTATCTCGCGCTGGCCCGCGCCGGGACCCCCGTCCACCCCGAGATGCGCGCACTCGTGGAACGGCTGCACGACGCGGGGGTGCCGATGGCCGTGGCGTCCGGTTCCTCGCGCGCGGCCATCGAGGCGATCCTCGCGGGTACGGGCCTCGACGCGCTGCTGACCACCTTCGTATCGGCGGAGGACGTCGAGCGCGGCAAGCCCGCGCCCGACGTCTTCCTCGCCGCGGCCGCCCTGCTCGGCACGGCCCCCGCCGACTGCGTGGTCTTCGAGGACGCAGCCCCGGGCGCGGCGGCGGCCCACGCGGCGGGCATGCGCTGCGTGGCGATCCCCTATGTGACGGCCCACGCGGACGACCCGGCGTTCACGGCGGCGGACCTGCTGTTCCGGGGCGGCCACGCCGAGTTCACCGCGGCGGCGGCCCTGGAGGTCCTCTGACGGTCCGCTCAGGCGGCCTGGTCCGTGACGGCGGTGACCGGCTCGCCCCCGGCGACGATGCGCCGCAGCTCAGCCGTGCGCCCCGCCGGATCGCTCCCGGCGAGCAGCGCCGCGAGCAGCGCGGTCCGTGCCTGCCCCGCCCGCAGGGTCCCGGTG
>NZ_JASKYR010001349.1:0-1020 GCF_041028215.1 Streptomyces flavofungini | reverse complement strand
GGGGCGAGCTCGGCGATGGCCGGCGCGTGGCCGGGCACGCCCTGGTGGGCGACGAGCGTGGGCAGCAGGTCGGCGAGCGATCCCGAGCCGTACGCGGGCACGGGGCAGCCGCTCACCGCCGGGTTCCCCGCCACCACCGCGGCCTCGCTCGCCTCGGTCGGCACGGGTCTGCCGCCCGGCGCGCACGGCCTGCCGGGGTACACGGTGCGCGACCCCGCCACCGGCGAGCTGATGAACCAGCTCCGCTGGATCCCCTGGACCGACCCGCACGCGTGGCAGCCCTACCCCACCGTCTTCCAGCAGGCCCATGAGGCGGGTGTGCACACCGCGCAAGTATCCGCCCCGCACTTCGAGCACACGCCGCTCACCAAGATCGCCCTGAGCGGCGGGACCTTCCGGGGCAAGCTCTCCGGCGAGGACCGCATGGACCTCGCCGCCGCGCAGCTGGCGGCGGGGGACCGCTCCCTGGTCTACACGTACTACGCGGAGGTCGACGGCAAGGGCCACCGCTTCGGTGTCGACTCCGACGCCTGGCGCGGTCAGCTCAGTTACGTCGACCGGCTCGCCCAGCGCCTCGCGGAGCAGCTCCCGCCGCGCAGCGCCCTGTACGTCACCGCCGACCACGGCATGCTCGACATCCCCTTCGACGAGCGGTCCCGTATCGACTTCGACGAGGACTGGGAGCTGCGGGCGGGCGTCGCCCATCTCGGCGGCGAGGGCCGGGCCCGCCATGTCTACGCGGTGCCCGGGGCGCGGGGCGATGTCCTGGCGGTCTGGCGGGAGGTGCTCGGCGAGCAGTTCTGGGTCGCCTCTCGTGACGAGGCGATCCATGCGGGCTGGTTCGGTCCACACATTGATCAACGTGTGTACGACCGCATCGGTGACGTCGTGGCCGCCGCGTACGACGATGTCGCGATCGTGGCGACGGAGCGCGAGCCGAAGGAGTCCTCACTGGTCGGCATGCACGGCTCCATGACCCCCGTCGAGCAGCTCGTCCCCCTCCTCGAAGTACGCTCCTAG
>NZ_JASKYR010001348.1:0-1080 GCF_041028215.1 Streptomyces flavofungini | reverse complement strand
GTCCCTGACCCACCACGCCCCGGCAGGACCGAGGGCGGTGGCGGCGACGCGGGCGCGGGTCTCCTCGGGCAGACGGCGGAAGAGGCCCGGGGTGCGGGTGTAGAACGCGTTGCGCCATCCGCAGCCGAGGCCGGTGTGCGGGGCGCGCAGCGACTCCCACCAGGGGCGCTGCCAGGGCGCGGGCAGCGAGTTCCAGGCCACCCGCGGCGAGCGGGCCAGAATCCGTACCCGTGTGCCCTGTTCGGCGAGGAGCGCCGCCGTCTCCAGGGCCGCCTGGCCCGCCCCGAGCACCGTCACGTCCTTGCCGCGGAAGCGCCCGAGGCCGGCGTGGTCGCTGCTGTGCGAGACGTGCTCGGCGCCGAGGTCCCGTACCGCGGCGGGCACTTCGGTGAACGGCATGACGCCGACCGCGAGGGCCACGGCCCGCGCGTGCAGGACCTCACCGTCCTCGGTCCGTACCGCGTAGCCGTGCGCTGCGGTGTCGACGGAGGCGATCAGGCGCTGGTCGACCGGGGGTGCCGCCTGCTCGGCGAACCACAGGCCGTAGGCGGCGAAGTGCTCGATGGGCAGGGGGCGGCCATGCTCGGCGGGCAGGCCGTGCCGGGCGCAGTAGGCGGCGAGGCCGTACCGTCCGGCCGGGTCGGAGAGGTCGGAGGCCCAGGGCTCGGACTTGAGGAACATGCCGCGCGGCATGTGATCCCGCCACGAGGCCATGGTCCTGCCGAAGACCCGTACGTCGAGCCCGGCGGCCGCCGCGTGGGCGGCGATCGAAAGGCCGTACGGGCCCGCTCCGACAATCAGCAGGTCATGCAGGTCAGGCACGTCATGCATCGGTGACTGCTCGCTCTCTGTTCGTCGTGCCGGTCGGATCGGCCGTACCGCTCGTGCCGGGGAGGCGCACGGGCCCCGGGGGCGCGGGGAGGACGGCCGGTTCGGGAAGGGGCCCGGCGGCGGGCGGAGCCAGGGGTACGCGGGTGCGCGGGCCGGTGGTCAGGGCCASCCAGACGCCCCTGGCCCGGCGGCGCAGCCCGGCGGTGAGGCGCCGCAGCACATGGCGGCGCCACAGACGGCGCAGGGCGG
>NZ_JASKYR010001347.1:0-938 GCF_041028215.1 Streptomyces flavofungini | reverse complement strand
CGGTAGTGCTCCACGGACGCCCGGCCCGGGCAGGGTGACCACCGCTGCTTCACGACGTTGGCCTCGACGCGGGTGGTGCGGGGCTCGGCTCGGCAGCCGTCGCGCTCGGCCCACCCGGCGAGCCAGTCCGGCAGCGCGGGCAGCCCCTTGGCGGCGTTTCCGGCGTAGGGGATGGTGGTGTCGGCCTGGCCGTGGAAGTCGATGACGGGGAGGGGACGCCGGGGACGGCACTCGCCTCCCTGCGGGTAGAACGCCCCGGACACCGCGGCGACGGCGGCGACACGGTCCGCGAGACGGCAGCCCACGAGCGCCGCGAACCCGCCGCCGTTGGACTTCCCCGCGGCGTACACCCGGCGACTGTCCACGCACAGCGTGCCCTGGAGCCGTCCGATCAGGGCGCGGGTGAAGGCGATGTCGTCGACGTCCGCCGAGTACGGGGCGCCCTGCCAGGCACTTTTCCCGTCGGTGCCCGCCATGCCCTGCGGATAGGCGACGAGCGCGTCCAGGCCGCTCATCCCGGTGAGCCGCTCCTGGTAGTCGGCGGTGCGCCCGTGCCCGTGGAAGGACAGGACGAGCGGTGTCGGGGTGCGGGGGTCGTAGGAGGCAGGGACGTGCAGGAGGTAGGTGCGCCGCACCCCGTCGACGGTGACGGTCCGGGTGGAGGTCTGACCGGCGGCCGGGTACGGGCGGGAGGTGTGACAGCCGGACGAGGCGGCCCGGTCGTCCGCCGACCGGTGCAGGGGAGAGGCCGCGGCGGGCGCGGCGACGGCGACCATCGCGAGGACGGCGGTGACCGCACCGAGGCGGCGGCGGAGGGAGGTGCGCATGGTGACTCCGGGGAGTGGAGAAGGCGGGAGGGGAAGTGACCTCGGATGGGACCGCAGCAGATCCGTCCGCCGCACCCCGTCGACGGTGACGGTCCGGGTGGAGGTCTGACC
>NZ_JASKYR010001346.1:0-994 GCF_041028215.1 Streptomyces flavofungini | reverse complement strand
GCCCGGCTCCGCTTCCTGCACCGCGGAGTCCTCCGCCGCACCCCGCCCCTCGCCCTGCTGAAGCTGCTCCGCCGGAGGAGCGACGACGCCCCGGTCGACGAGGAGTTCACGGCCTGGGCCACGCGCGAGGCGGGCGAGGAGGGCGCGCGGGCCGCCGCGCGCTACGCCGCCGTGGCCACGTTCCACCACGACCCCGGCGCCCTCTCCGCCCGCTTCACCCAGGAGCGTCTGCGCCGCGCCGCGAAGCTGCCCCCGGAGGCGCACTACCCGCGCGGCGGCTGGGACTCGGTCATCGACCGCATGGCGGGAATGGCCTGGAACCTGGGCGTACGGGTGGAGACGCTGGCCCGCGTCGACGACGTCGCCGAGGTCGCGCACCGTGGCCCGGTCGTCGTCGCCACCTCGCTCGACGCCGCCCGCCGCCTGCTCCAGGACGACGGCCTGTACTGGGAGAGCGGCCGTACCACCCTCGTCGACGTCGCGTTCCGCACGCGCAGGGGCGACGCCTTCGCCGTGTCGGACCTGGACCGCACCGGCTGGGCCGAGCGTTTCACCGCCCAGGACCGCACACTCGCCCCGGCGGGCCAACAGCTCGTACAGGCGCAGCTCCCGCTCTCCCCCGAGGAGTCGAAGGCGGACGGCGTGGCCCGCGCCGAGCACCTGCTCGACCTCGGCTTCGACGGCTGGCGCGACCGGCTGACGTGGCGCCGCGCCTCGGTGGCGAACGGCCGTACGGGCGCGGTGGACCGACCCGGCACCACCTGGCGCGACCGCCCGGCGATCGACCGCGGCGACGACGTGTACCTGGCCGGGGACCAGGTGGCGGCGCCCGGCGTGCTCTCCGAGGTGTCCTTCAACAGTGCGGTGGAGGCGGTGGCGTTGGCGCTGACGCGGACGAAGTGGAGTTCGGGGACGAGGCTTGACCTCAAGTCCACTTCAGGTTGAACGCTGGCGAGAGCGGCCGGGCCACCGGCACCCGAACCCGGCACTCGCC
>NZ_JASKYR010001345.1:0-1194 GCF_041028215.1 Streptomyces flavofungini | reverse complement strand
GCCGCCCGCCGTCCCCGCACCGCCTACCGTGAGCTGCGCCGGGTGCCCGGCTTCCGGCGGCTCGCGGTGCTCGGCATGGTGTCGAAACTGCCGGTCGGCATGGTGGGCCTGAGCCTGCTGCTCCTGGTCGGTGGCGCCTACTCGTACGGCACCGCCGGGCTCGCGGTGGGCGGGCTCGCGCTCGGTCAGGGAGTGACGGCGCCCTGGCGTGGGCGGCTCCTCGACCGGCACGGTCCGCGCGTGGTCCTGCTCCGCTGCCTGGCGGCGCAACTGGCGGCCATGGGCCTGCTGCTGTACGCGGTGTCGCGGCATGCCGCCACCGCCGCCGTCCTCGCCTCGGCGGTGGCCCTGGGGGCGAGCGCGCCGCCGGTCGCCGTCATGATGCGGGCCCTCTGGCACCCGGTGACCGACGGCACGACCCTGGCCTCCGCGATGGCCCTGGACGCGGCCATGACGGGCACCGCGCTGATCACCGGGCCGCTGCTCGCGGGGTGGCTCAGTGTGTCCTTCGGGACCGCCACGCCCTTCGCGGTCATCGCCGTACTGACGGTCTGCGTGGTCGCGCCGCTGCTCGGCACGCCCGTGCGGACATCCGGCGCGCCCCGCGCGGCCGGGCCTCTCCTCGGCCCGCTCGCGTCCGCGCCGCTGCGGCGGCTGCTCGCCGCCAACTGCCTCTTCGTCACGGCCGTCACGGCGGTCGACGTGGTCCTGCCGATCCACGCCGCCCAGCACGGCGCCACCGCCTATACGGGCCTGTACCTCGCGGCCCTGTCCGTCGGCAGCGTCCTGGGCAGCCTGGCCCTCGGCGCGGCCCCCGGTCTCGTCCGCCGGGGTGCCGGGCTCTGTGTCCCGCTCTGCGTCTTCGCCGCGGGGACGGGCGCGCTGGCGCTCGCCGCCCGTGTCTCCCCGCTCGCGGTGCTCCTGCTCTGCCCGGTGGCCGGGCTCGCCGTCGGCTGTACCTTCGGGGCGCTGCGCGCGATCGGCGGCGACCTCGCGCCCCCGGGCCGGATCACCGAGACGATGTCCTGGCTCTCCAGCATGGACACGGCGGGGGGCGCCCTGGGTGCGACGCTGTCCGCGCAGGTCGCGGCGGCGAGAGGGGGCGGGACGGCGCTGCTGGCGGTGTGCGGCGTCGCGGTGCTGGCGGCGGTGGCCGGACGGCCGGGACGCGACCGGCCCCCGATAAACTGACGC
>NZ_JASKYR010001344.1:0-1005 GCF_041028215.1 Streptomyces flavofungini | reverse complement strand
TTGCGCACGTACTGGTATTCGTGCGTGCCTTCTTCGAGGTGGGTGAGGCGGTCGAAGAAGTGCTTGGAGACGGTGCGGGCGTCGCGGGGGGCCACCTTCGACGGGTCGGCCAGTGCCTGCTCGGCCAGCGCTTGTTCGCTCTGCGTCGCCTGCGTCCGGCTCGGCTGTGTCGCGGTGATCATCTGACCCGCCCCTTGTCTCTCGTGACCGTTGTCCTTCCCCCGTCCTCGTGCGACTGCCCCGAATGCGTGTACGCACACCTGTCGGCACCCGGAAATCTCGATCTCCTCCGCCCGGAAGACATTCCGGTGAACGGACCGGGACCGCAGGTTTGGTCTCCCGGCATCGGGAGACCCGGCCAGATCGCCCGCCACCGGATTCCGATGTGGATCGGGGGGTAAGCGGTCCGGTGTGATGCTCATGTGCGGACAGGTCAAGGTCAAGCCAGGCGGTGTGGTGCAGGCAGCGGAGCATGGCGGCGCGGAGCCGCTGCGTGACGCCGGCCTCTCCGTATCCGCAGCCATCGAGAGCAGCGAGGAGATCGCCCGAGCCCGACAGCTGGCCCGTTCCTTCCTGGCCGAGGCGCAGACGCGGTACGGGTTCGACGTCTGCGAGCGCGCGCGGAGCATGGTGCCGCTCGTGGTCAGTGAGCTGGTGACCAACGCCTGCAAGTACGCGCCCGGACTGTGTCTGCTCTCCCTGGAGGTCGAGAACGGCGCCCTCCGGATCAGCGTGTGGGACAGCAGCGCCACCCTGCCCTCCATCCTGGAGCCCGATCCGAGCCGGGTCGGGCAGCACGGTCTTGAGGTCGTCGCGGCTGTCTGCGAGAACCTCACCGTCGAGCGGGAGCCCATGGGCAAGCGGGTCACGGCGGTCATCGCCGTGGCCGAGGTGCAGGTCGCGGGCTGACGTCCCGCCCACGGCACTGCCCGCCCGCCGAACCGGCCCGCCGCCCCCCCCCCCCCCGTCGAGAACGGCGCCCTCCGGATCAGCGTGTGGGACAGC
>NZ_JASKYR010001343.1:0-1075 GCF_041028215.1 Streptomyces flavofungini | reverse complement strand
CGACGACGAGGCAGCAGCCGCGGGCGAAGCGGCCGCCGTTCAGGCCGCCCGCGCCCCGGCCCGCGTCAGCGCCAGCAGGTCCCGCCCCGGGCCCGCCGGACGGTGCCCGGTCGGCCAGACCGCACGCAGCGCACGGCGCAGGCGCATGTCCCGCAGGGGGATCTCCACCAGGCGGCGGGCCGTCAGCTCCTCGCCGACCGCCAGTTCGCTCAGGACCGAGGGGCCCGCGCCGCTGACCGCCGAGGCCTTGACCGCCGTCGTGGAGGAGAGCTCGATCAGGGGGCGGGCGAGACCACCGAGGGCCGCGTCCAGGACCTGGCGGGTGCCTGAGCCCTCCTCGCGCAGGATCAGGGGCGTGGCCGACAGTTCCTCGGGGTCCAGCGGACTCCTGCGGCGCGCCCACGGATGGTCCGGCGCAGTCACCACGACGAGCCGGTCGTGCGCGATGACCACGTCGTCCAAACCGCCCGGCACCGTCAGACCCTCGACGAAGCCGAGGTCCGCCTCACCGGCGAGGAGCCGCGACGCCACGGCCGCGGAGTTGCCCGCGAGGAGCGACACCGCCGTATCGGGCCGCTGGCCCCGCAGGGCGATGAGCCAGCCGGGCAGCAGATACTCCGCGATGGTCATGCTCGCCGCCACCCTCAGCCGCGAGTCCCGCCGGTCGCGCAGCGCCTGCGCCCCCGCGTCGAAGGACTCCGCCGCCTCCACGATCCGCCCGGCCCAGTCGGTGACCAGGGCCCCCGCGTCCGTCAGGCGCGAACCGCGCGGCGACCGGTCGACCAGCGCCACCCCGAGCTGCCGCTCCATCGCACGCACCCTGCTGCTCGCGGCGGGCTGGGTGATGCCGAGCTCCCGCGCGGCCCGCCCCAGACTGCCGAGCCGCGCCACGGCGAGCAGGAGCTGGAGCGCCCCGAGGTCGGGGACCCGGTGCGCCAGCGAGGCCCCCGGCGAGGCGGTCGCGGAGGGGGGCGGGGAGTGTTCGGCGGACGAGCTCATAAAGCCAGCTTATGTGCTCATAGAGGAAGACCTTCTGGCGGCGGTCCACCGGCCCCACGAGGGTGGAGCCATGGTC
>NZ_JASKYR010001342.1:0-1503 GCF_041028215.1 Streptomyces flavofungini | reverse complement strand
TGCTCGCGGGGCTGCCGGTGCTCGGACTCCTGATGGGCGGCGCGCTGGGCGCCGAGCCGCTGCGGGTGCTGCTGCACACGGGCGCGGGACTCGGATGCCTGGCGACGGGCGGGGTGCTCGAAGGTGCCGGGGTGTGGTGGGCGCTGTGGATCGTCCGAGGAGCGGAGGAGCGATGAGCGATATCCACAGGCTGGGGGTAACGATGTGGGGAAGCACGGCCACGCTGTGGGTGGTGTGGACGCTGCTGACCGCACGGCGGGAGAAGGCGGCGCGGCATCGGGCCGGAGCGGTCCTTGGCGCGGGTGGACCGGCCGCGCGGCGCGCGAGGCGCTGGCCTGGCGTGCGGGGCCGGGCGCGCGCCTGGCTCACGGTGACCGGCACGGCGGGCGCGGTCTACGCCTTGGTGGGCGGCGTCATAGGACTGCTCGCGGCGGTGGCGGCGGGATACGGCGCGTGGCGTTGGCAGCGGGCCCGTGTGTCTCCCCGCGACCAGCGGGATCGGAGCGAGGCCACGGCGTCACAACTTCCGCTGGCGGCGGACCTCTTGGCGGCGTGCGTGGCGGCGGGGGCGAGCCCCGTCGCGGCCGCCCGGGCCGTCGGCGAGTCGCTGCGGGGTCCGGTGGGCGAGCGGCTGGCACGAGGGGCCGCGGAAGTGCGGCTCGGCGGTGAACCGGGCGAGGCGTGGCGTCACTTGCGGGCGATACCGGGTGCCGTACCGCTGGCCCGCCTGCTGGAGCGCGCCGACGAGTCGGGAACGCCGGCCGCGGAGCCGGTGGCACGCCTCGCCGCGGACTCGAGGGCCGCGCGAGGCCGGGCGGCCACGGCCAGGGCACGGCGGGCGGCGGTCCTCATGACAGCACCCGTGGGCCTCTGTTTCCTCCCGGCGTTCGTCGCGGTCGGCGTGCTGCCAGTGGTGATCGGACTGGCGGGAGGGCTGCTGAACGCGGGGTGATCAGCGAACCGACGTCACATCACGACAAATCGACAGCAAGCAGCAGAGCAACAGCGGATCGACAGCGCACCGGTAACCAGCTGGATCAACAGCGAAGCAGAACCAGCGGGACAAACAGCGAATTAGAACCAGCGGGACCAACAGCTCACCAAAACCATTGGGGGACGGACATGTTCGGACAGAGGCGTAACGCTCGATGGCTGCTACTGCGGCGGCGGATTCGGGCGGCGGCGGGCCGGGACGCGGGAATGGTGACGTCCGAGTACGCGATGGGGCTGATCGCGGCGGTGGGATTCGCCGGGCTGCTCTACAAGGTGGTGACGAGCGGGCAGGTCAGGGCGGCGCTGCAGGCGATCGTGGAGAAGGCACTCCATGCGCAGTTCTGAGGGGCGGAGGGCGCCGTGGTGGCCGGGGGTCCGGCTACCACGCCGCTGCCGGGACGCGGGTTTCGTGACGGCGGAGGCAGCCGTGGTGCTGCCGACGCTCGTCCTGTTCGCCATGGCACTTCTCTGGACGCTGCTCGCCGCGTGTGCGCAGGTCCAGTGCGTGGA
>NZ_JASKYR010001341.1:0-1003 GCF_041028215.1 Streptomyces flavofungini | reverse complement strand
CTCCGGGTGCGGTCGCGGCCGGGCAGGCCACGGCCGTGCCGCACATCCGGCCCTGGCACCAGCCCATGCCCGCGCGGGTGAGGAGTTTGACGCTGCGGGGATCGCGGGCGCCGAGGTCCGCGACGGCCTCGCGGATACGGGCCGCCGGTACCTCCTCGCAGCGGCACACGTCCGTGTCGTCGGTCAGCCACCCCGTCCAGCCGGGGCCCGGCCGGTGCGCGGTGGCCATGGCGTCGGCGAAGGCGCGCATGCGGTCGCGGCGGTGGCGGAGAGCGCGGAGGCGCGGGGTCGGGGCCGGTTGTCTTCCCGTGAGCCTCGCGGTGATCGCCAGGGCCGCCAGTTCACCCTCCAGGTGTGCGGCCTGTGCGCCGCCGACGCCGGTCGTCTCGCCCGCCGCCCACAGGCCGCGCAGCGAAGTCTCCTGGAGGGGGCCCAACTCCAGGGCGTACGTGCCGTCCGCCGTGCGGCGGGTGGCGCAGCCGAGTGCCGTCGCCAGGTCGATCTGCGGGATCAGGCCGTGGCCCGTGGCGAGGGCGTCGCAGGCTATACGGCGTGCCGTGCCGGGGATCGGGCGCCAGGAGCGGTCCAGCCGGGAGACCGTCACCGCCTCGACGCGGTCCGTGCCGTGTGCCTCGGTGACCACGCTGCGGGTACGGAGGCGGACGCGGTGGTCAAGCAGGGATGTGGCGTGGCGGGCGGCTTCCGTCAGCTTCCGGGGGTTGGTGGTCAGCGCCTTGAGGTGACGGGTGTACGCGGTGTAGTCGGACGCCTCCACGACTTCGGGGACGTGGGCGCCCGCCGCGGTGAGTGAGGTGGCCGCGGCGAGGAGCAGGGGGCCGCTGCCTGCCACGACGATGCGGTGGCCGGGCAGGGCCAGGCCGGATTTCAGCATGGCCTGGGCGCCGCCCGCGCTGATGACTCCGGGGAGCGTCCAGCCGGGGAAGGGGAGGTGGCGTTCGTGGGAGCCGGTGGCCAGGAGCAGGGTTCTGGCGTTGACCTCGAT
>NZ_JASKYR010001340.1:0-772 GCF_041028215.1 Streptomyces flavofungini | reverse complement strand
CCCCGCACCCGCAGCACCCGCAGCCGCCGCACCCGACAGAAGAGCGTGAGCGCATGAGCACCGACCTGCACGTGACCATCATCGAGGAAGAGGGCGGACGGCTCGCCGTGGCCACCGTCGCCGGGGAACTGGACGTGGAGTCCGCGCCGGCCGTCTACCAGCAGGCCATGGGGCCGGTCACCGACCACCCCGCCGTCATCCTCGACCTGTCCCAGGTCACCTTCTGCGACTCCTCCGGCTTCAACGCCCTGCTGCGCCTGCGCCGCCGCGCCGAGGAAGCCGGTACGTGGCTCGCGCTCGCCGCCCCTCCCCCGGCGGTCGAACGGCTGCTGGCCCTCACTGGGGCCGACACCGTCTTCCCGCTGTACCGCACGGTCGCGGAGGCCCGTACGCACGAGCCACGGCGCGGGCGCGGCGACGAGGACTGATTCGCGGGCCGACCGTTACACAGTAGGGGCAATTCCTCCGCTTTCACCGCTTAGGTTCGATATGTACCTCCCCGAGCGTGTTCGTAGAAAGGTCACCTCATGTCGAACTCACGAGCCGTCCTGACCGTGCTGGCCTCCGCGGTGCTGAGCATCGGAGCCGTCACCGCGCTGGCCTCCACCGCCGACGCCGCACCGCGGCAGCACACCTCCGCCGCCGCCACTGCCCACGCCTCCGCCCAGGGCAGCACCGGTGGCAGCCAGGACATACCGCTCAGCGACGGCGCCATCGCCCACGTCTCCGCTCTCAAGGGCGGCAAGTGGCAGGCGTGGGTCACCCAGCACGG
>NZ_JASKYR010000134.1:0-13722 GCF_041028215.1 Streptomyces flavofungini | reverse complement strand
CGTACGAGCCGGGGTGGCGGCGTGCCTCGTGGACGGGCAGCGCGTACGCCTCGTAGGAGCCGTCGACCGCCATCAGGGAGAGCGCGGCGACCACCTGGGTGGCGCCGAGAAGGCCGCGCAGTTCGTGCAGGGCGAGCGCGGACTGGCCGAGGGTGAGGGCGTTGCTGCTGATGAGGGCGAGGGCGTCGTTGTTGTCCAGGGGCTGCGGCTCGGGGGCGGCGCCCGGACCCTGCCAGGGGTGTTCACCGGCGAGGGCGAGGCCCATCTGGGCGAGGGCGGCGATGTCGCCGGTGCCGACCGAGCCGAACTCGTTGACCCTCGGGCAGGCGCCGGTCTCCAGGGCCTGGCAGAGGGCGGTGACGATGCTGGGGCGCAGTCCGGCGCCGCCCGCGAGGAGCTGGTTGGCGCGGACCGCGAGCATGGCGCGGACCTGCCGGGCGGGCAGTTCGGCGCCGATCGCCCCGGCGTGCGAGCGCAGCAGCCGCAGGCCGTGATCGGCGGCCGCCGAGGTGGGCACGTCTTCGTTCCGGTTGGCGCCGACGCCGGTCGAGCGGCCGTAGACGCGGCCCCAGGCGGCGATCTCGCGTGCGGCGTTCCAGGACTCCTCGGCGCGCTTCATGCCGTCGGTGGCGGGGACGGGGCGGGCGTCGGATTCGGCCAGGCGTACGACGTCTGCGACCATCATTCCCCGGCCGTCGAGGACGACGACCGCTTCCCAGTCGCTCTGCGTCGTGTCCGCGATATGAGACGACTTCACTCTCATTCCCTCCTCAATCGGACGCCCAGTCTTGCCCTGCGGCCACTTGGTGCCAGCGATTTCCGCCGAGGCATTGACAACTTATTCAGACAGCGAGAACTCTGCATGACGATATACAGCCGGGCAAGGGACTCCTCATGATCCAGTTCGACACGGTCAACAAACGCTTCCCGAACGGCACGACAGCGGTCCACGACCTCACGCTCGACATGCCGGAAGGCGGTGTGACCGTCCTCGTCGGATCTTCCGGTTGCGGCAAGACGACGACCCTCCGCATGATCAACCGCATGGTCGACCCGACCTCCGGCACCATCCGGGTCGGCGGGCGCGACGTCCTGGAGCAGGACGCGGCCGATCTGCGCCGCTCCATCGGCTACGTCATCCAGCAGTCCGGGCTCTTCCCGCACCGCACCGTCCTCGACAACATCGCCACGGTGCCGCTGCTGCTCGGCTGGGGCCGCAGGAAGGCCAGGGCGCGGGCGGCGGAGCTCCTGGAGACGGTCGGCCTCGCCGCCGACGCCGGGAAGCGCTACCCGCACCAGCTCTCCGGCGGCCAGCAGCAGCGCGTCGGCGTGGCGCGGGCGCTGGCCGCCGATCCGCCGGTGCTGCTCATGGACGAGCCGTTCGGCGCGGTGGACCCGGTGGTCCGCACCCAGCTCCAGGACGAACTGCTGCGCCTCCAGAGGGAGTTGTCCAAGACCATCGTCTTCGTCACGCACGACATCGACGAGGCCGTGCGGCTCGGCGACCGCATAGCCGTCTTCCGCACCGGCGGCCACCTCGTGCAGTGCGCCGAACCGGCGGAGCTGCTCGCCCGCCCCGCCGATGACTTCGTCGCGGACTTCCTCGGCGCCGAGCGCGGCCTGAAGCTGCTCTCCCTGGTCACCCTGGCCGACGTCCCGCAGGGCCCGGCCCCCGAGGGCGGCGCCTGGACGCTCCGCCTGGACGCGGCGGGCGCCCCGCTGGCCTGGCGGCACAAGGACGGCGACGCGCCGGACGTCCCGGTCCGCCCCCTGCGCGACACGGACTCCCTCCTCGCCGCCCTGGACGAGTCCCTCTCCTCCCCCACGGGCCTGACAGCCCGCGTCGACGGGGCGGGCCGCCTGACGGGGGTGTCGTCGCGGGAGGACATCCAGGCGGGGGCCTCGGCGGCACACGAAAGGGGCCGGTCCGTGAGCGGGCCCCTGGAAGGGGCGCGGGGAACTGCGCGGCCAGCCGAGGACGACCCGCACCCGCCGACGGACGCCGCCAGGCAGACGCGCCAGCGGAAGGCGGCGGAAGAAGCGGGCGGCACGGCGGCCACTCCCGAGCCCGCGGCACCGGTCACCGCCCCCCTGCCGGACGGCACCCCGTGAGCGTCGACTGGTCGTGGATAGGCGACCACACCGACGACCTCACCAGCCTCACGCTCTCGCACCTCCAGGCCGCCCTCTCCGCCGTCCTGCTCGGCCTGCTGATCTCCCTCCCGCTGGCCGTCCTCGCGCACCGCGTGCGCCCGCTGCGGGGGCTCCTGCTCGGGCTGTCGAACATCCTGTTCACGATCCCGTCGATCGCCGTCTTCGTACTGCTCCTGCCGGTCAGCGGCCTCACCAGGACCACCACCGTCATCGGCCTGACGATCTACACCCTGGTCGTGCTCCTGCGGAACACCGTCGAGGGCCTGGACTCCGTGCCCGCAAGGACCAAGGAGGCCGCGAAGGCCATGGGCACCCGCCCCCTGCGGACCCTGCTCACCGTCGAGCTCCCGCTCGCCCTCCCGGTGATCATGGCGGGCGTACGGATCGCGACGGTCATGTCGATCTCCCTGGTCTCGGTGGCGACGTACATCGGCGACGGCGGCCTCGGCCAGCTCTTCACCGACGGCTTCCAGCGCAACTTCCCCACCCCCGTGATCGTCGGCGTCGTCCTGACCCTGCTCCTGGCGCTCGTCGCGGACGCGCTGCTCGTCACCCTCCAGTACGTCCTGACGCCCTGGACCCGCCGCCGGAGGAGCTCCTGACATGTACGAACTCTTCAAGGACCTCGGCGCCTGGCTGGTCAGCGGTGAGCAGTGGACCGGCCCCGACGGCATCGGTCACCGCCTCGCCGAGCACCTCCAGTACTCGCTGCTCGCGACGCTCATCGCGGCGGCCATCGCGCTGCCGCTCGGCCTGCTCATCGGGCACACCGGACGCGGCGCCTTCCTCGCCATCAACCTCTCCTCCTTCGGCCGGGCGCTGCCCACCGTCGGACTCGTCGTCCTGGTCTTCCTGGCGAGCGGCCTGTCCATGTGGCCCGTCTACATCGCGCTCGTCGCCCTCGCCGTCCCCTCCATCGTCACCAACACCTACGCGGGCATGACCGCCGTCGACCCCGAGGTGCGGGACGCGGCACGCGGCCAGGGCATGCGGGCCCACCAAGTGCTCCTCCAGGTCGAGTTGCCGCTCGCGCTGCCGCTGATCATGACCGGGCTCCGGCTCGCGCTGATCCAGGTCGTCGCGACGGCGACCATCGCCGCGTACGTCTCGTTCGGCGGCCTCGGCCGGTACGTCTTCGACGGGCTCGCCCAGCGCGACCTGGTCCAGGTGCTCGGCGGTGCCGTGCTCGTGGCGGTCGTCGCCGTCGTACTCGACCTCGCGCTCTCCGGCCTCCAGCGCGCCCTCTTCCGCCACCGCCCCACCCAGCAGGCCTAGGAGCGATCCCCATGAACCGCAGAACCCTCCTCGGCGGACTCCTCGCCACCGCCTCCGTCCCCGCGCTCGCCGCGTGCAGCGGCGGCATCACCTCCCTCGACGGCGGCGGCTCCGGCGGCGGTGGCGGCGGCTCCAGCAAGAACGGCGTCACGATCGGCACCGCCAACTTCACCGAGAACCAGGTCCTCGGCCACCTCTACGCCACCGCGCTTGAGGCGGCCGGGGTGAAGACGAGCGTCCGGCCCAACCTCGGCACCCGCGAGATCCTCATCCCCGCGCTCAAGGGCGGGGACATCGACCTGCTGCCCGAGTACCAGGGCGCCCTCCTGCACTACCTCGACCCCAAGGCCAGGGCCACCGAGGAGGGCGAGATGCAGAACGCCCTCGCCATGCGCCTGCCGCGCGGGCTCCAGATCCTCCCCTACGGGCGGGCCGAGGACTCCGACGCCTTCGCCGTCACCCGCGAGACCGCGAGGAAGTACGGCCTGAAGTCCCTCGCGGACCTCGCCGAGCACAACGGCAAGCTGGTCATCGGCGCCGCCCCCGAGGTGAAGAAGCGCACGGTGGGCGTGGTCGGGCTCAAGGACGTGTACGGCGTGGAGTTCAAGGAGTTCAAGTCCCTCGACTCCTCGGGACCGCTGGTCAAGGGCGCCCTGCGCAAGGGCGACATCGACGTGGCGAACCTCTTCACCACCGACACCGACATAGCCGCCGAGCACTGGGTCGTCCTCACCGACCCCAGGAACCTCGTCCCCGGCCAGCACGTCGTGCCGCTCATCGCCGACCGCAAGGCCGACTCGACGGTGCGCAAGGCGCTCGCCCGCCTCGGCGCCCTCCTGACCACCGCGCAGCTCACCGAGCTGAACCGCCTGGTGGACAAGGACAAGGAGGACCCGCGGGACGTCGCGGAGGAGTGGGCGGCGCGGCACGGCCTGAGGAAGAAGTAGCGGCCCGAAGAAGCAGCGGCAGCAGCCCGCAGGCGTAGGTCCGACAGCGAGGGAGTGGGTCCGCATGGCAGCGGAAGACCTGGTGGAGCGGCGCTCCATCGACGTCGTCCCGGACGACGAACGGCACGGCACGGCGTTCAGCCAGTTCACGCTCTGGCTGGGCGCCAACCTCCAGATCACCGCGGTCGTCACGGGCGCGCTCGCCGTCGTCTTCGGCGGCGACGTGGTGTGGTCGCTCGTCGGCCTGGTGCTCGGCAACCTGCTCGGCGGCGCGGTGATGGCGCTGCACTCGGCACAGGGGCCGAAGCTCGGCCTGCCGCAGATGATCCAGTCGCGGGCCCAGTTCGGCGTGAAGGGCGCGGTCGTCCCGCTGCTCCTGGTGATCCTGATGTACGTCGGTTTCTTCGCGAGCGGCAGCGTCCTCGCCGGACAGGCCACGGCCCGGCTGACGCACACCGCCGACACCACCGGCATCGTGCTCTTCGCGCTGGTCACGGCAATCATGGCGGCGGTCGGCTACCGCGTCATCCATGCGCTCGGCCGGGTGGCGAGCGTGATCTGCGCGGTGGCCTTCGTCTATCTCGGCGTCCGGCTCCTCAACCGCCTGGACCTCCCCGCGCTCCTGAACGACGCCCACTTCGACCTGCCGATGTTCCTGCTCGCCGTCTCCCTCTCGGCCTCCTGGCAGCTCGCCTTCGGCCCCTATGTGGCGGACTACTCGCGCTATCTGCCGCGCACCACCTCGGCGAAGGCCACGTTCTGGTGGACGCTGTCGGGCTCGGCGATCGGCTCGCAGTGGTCGATGACGTTCGGGGTGCTCGTGGCGGCGAGCGCGGGCGGCGCCTTCCTCGACAACCAGGTCGGTTACGTGGTCGGCCTCGGCGGCACCGGCCTGATCGCCTCCTTCCTGTACTTCGTGATCGCCCTCGGCAAGCTGACCATCAACGTGCTCAACACCTACGGCGGCTTCATGTCGATGGTCACGAGCATCAGCGGCTTCCGCGGCCAGAAGGTCCTGACCCCGCGCGGCAGGGCCGCGTACATCACTCTCATCATGATCGCGGGCACGGCGGTGGCGCTGCTCGGCAAGGACAGCTTCCTGACGTCGTTCAAGGACTTCCTGCTGTTCCTGCTGACGTTCTTCACGCCGTGGTCGGCGATCAACCTGGTCGACTACTACCTGATCTCGCGGGAGCGGTACGACGTCCCCGCCCTCTTCGACCCGCACGGCAGGTACGGATCCTGGCGCTGGGACGCCCTCGTCGTCTACGGCGTCGGGGTCCTCGCCCAGCTGCCCTTCCTCGCCACGCACTTCTGCACCGGGCCGCTCGTCGAACCCCTGGGCGGCGCGGACGTGTCGTGGCTCGTGGGCCTCGTGGTGCCCGCGGTGCTCTACTGGGCGCTGGCCCGGCGGAACCCGCAGGGCCCTGGGGATGGGCCCCGGGCGCAGAGGGGGGCTAGCCCCACCGCGGACACGGCTCCGGCGCCGTAACGTAACGCGGTATGGAAGCCCGTGACGCCGAACTCAAGAAGGAACTCGACGCCACTCTGCACGCCCGCAGAGAGCTCGGCGAAGAGTACGACTCCGCACTGGTCGACTCCTTCCTCGGAAAGGTCGAACAGCGCCTGGACGGCACGATCGACCGCCGGCTCCGCCGTCACCTGGCCGAGCAGCAGATGGTGGTCGCCCGTGGCGCCCGCTCACCGGGGGCCGCGGCCGACTCCTGGGGCGAGCGCTTCGGTTTCGGGGTGATCTCCCTGATCCTCGCGGTCCCGCTCTCCGCGATCGGCGTGGTCAACGCCGGGATGCCGGGCCTCTTCACCACCTGGGCGGGCATCGTGGGCGTCAACATCGCCCAGGCCGCCCGCGGCACCCTCATCGGACAGCGCCGCAAGGACCGCGAGACGGAGTGGGACGACTGAAGGCCCCGCGCTCGGCCCCCGTGAGGGGTGCGGGCGCGGGAACCGCCGCACCCCCGGGTGACCCAGGGGGCGGGACGACGGCGGTCCCCGCGCGGGACGTGTACCGGGTCAGGCCAGGCCACGTCCGGGCGTCGCTGGAGGTCCGGGAGCCGCTCCGGATTTCCTGACGCCGACAACCACCAATGTGCCGGACCCGTGTTAAGCGGGTGCTGCGCACACATGTCGGGCTCGTACCGCTTCCGCGAAATCCGGCCACCGGACGGTGGCGCCGGCCCCTACTGCCCCTGCTGCTCCGCGAGGAACGCCAGCAGGTCCTGGCGGCTCACGACCCCGGTCGGCTTGCCCTCGACCAGGACGATCGCCGCGTCCGCGGCACCGAGCACCGACATCAGGTCGGCGACCGGCTCACCGGAGCCGACCTGCGGCAGCGGGTCCGACATGTGCTTCTCCAGCGGGTCGGAGAGCGAGGCGCGCTGGGTGAACAGGGCGTCGAGCAGCTCCCGCTCGACGACCGAGCCGATGACCTCCGCGGCCATCACGTCGGGGTGCCCCGCACCCGGCTTCACGATCGGCATCTGCGAGACGCCGTACTCCCGGAGCACGTCGATGGCCTCGCCGACCGTCTCCTCGGGGTGCATGTGCACCAGCGAGGGCAGCGCGCCGCCCTCCTTGCGGCGCAGCACGTCGCCGACGCGGGGCGCGTCACCGGCCTGCTCCAGGAAGCCGTAGTCGTTCATCCACTCATCGCTGAAGATCTTGCTCATGTAGCCGCGCCCGGAGTCGGGAAGCAGCACGACCACGACGTCGTCAGGACCGAGCCGCTCCGCCACCCGCAGCGCCGCCACGACCGCCATGCCGCAGGAGCCGCCGACGAGGAGCCCCTCCTCCTTGGCGAGCCGCCGCGTCATCTGGAAGGAGTCCTTGTCGGACACGGCGATGATCTCGTCCGTCACGTTCCGGTCGTACGCGGTCGGCCAGAAGTCCTCACCGACGCCCTCGACGAGGTAGGGCCGCCCGGAGCCGCCGGAGTACACGGACCCCTCGGGGTCGGCGCCGACGACGGTGACCGCGCCCTCGGAGATCTCCTTCAGATAGCCGCCCGTACCGGAGATGGTGCCGCCGGTGCCGATCCCCGCCACGAAGTGGGTGATCTTCCCCGCCGTCTGCTCCCAGAGCTCGGGGCCCGTGGAGTGGTAGTGCGAGAGCGGGTTGTTCGGGTTGCTGTACTGGTCGGGCTTCCAGGCGCCGGGCGTCTCGCGCACCAGGCGGTCGGAGACGTTGTAGTACGAGTCCGGGTGCTCGGGGTCGACGGCGGTCGGGCAGACCACGACGTCGGCGCCGTAGGCCCGCAGCACGTTGATCTTGTCGAGGGACACCTTGTCGGGGCAGACGAAGATGCACTTGTAGCCCTTCTGCTGGGCCACGATGGCGAGGCCGACCCCGGTGTTGCCGGACGTCGGCTCGACGATGGTGCCGCCGGGCTTCAGCTCCCCGCTCCGCTCGGCCGCCTCGATCATGCGCAGCGCGATGCGGTCCTTCACGGAGCCGCCGGGGTTGAAGTACTCGACCTTGGCCAGGACGGTCGCCTGGATGCCCGCGGTCACGTTGTTGAGCCTCACCAGCGGGGTGTTGCCGACGAGACTGATCATCGAATCGTGGAATTGCACCGTTGTCTCCGGGCTGCGATGTAGTGCGACGAATTGGTGCGGTCAGCCTAAGGCTCCGCCTCATCCGTTCACCTCCGCTCGCGATTGGCCGACCGTGCTTACGGGGCAATGAGTGGATGTACGGCGAATCGGCGACGAGGAGGTGGCTGCGGGGCATGTCGAGGGCGAGGGTGGCACGACGGATCGCAGCGGGCGCGGCGTACGGCGGCGGAGGCATCGGGCTCCTCGGGGCCGCCGCGGTGGGCGTGGTGCTCGCCGAGGTGCAGCTCGCGAAGCGGTACGTGGGCGGGGGCGCCCACGCCGATCCACCGCGGGCGGACGGCCGCTACGGCCGGGCCTTCCCGGACGACACGGAGCGTCCGCCCAGCTCGGAGCCGCTGCGGTTCGCCATGCTCGGTGACTCCACGGCGGCGGGGCAGGGCGTGCACCGGGCCAGGCAGACCCCGGCGGCGCTGCTCGCCTCGGGGCTCGCCGCGGTCGCCGAGCGGCCCGTCGACCTGCGGAACGTGGCGCTGCCCGGGGCCCAGTCCGACGACCTCGACCGGCAGGTGACGCTGATCCTCTCGGACCCGTCCTGGGTGCCGGACGTGGCCGTCGTCATGATCGGCGCGAATGATGTGACGCACCGGATGCCCGCGACCCGCTCCGTGCGGTGCCTGTCGGCGGCGGTGCGGCGGTTGCGGACGGCGGGGGCGGAGGTCGTCGTGGGTACGTGCCCCGACCTCTCGACCGTCGAGAACGTCTACCAGCCGCTACGGTGGCTGGCCCGCCGGGTCTCGCGGCAACTGGCCGCGGCGCAGACGATCGGGGTCGTGGAGCAGGGCGGACGGACGGTCTCGCTCGGCGACCTGCTCGGTCCGGAGTTCGCGGCGAATCCCCGGGAGCTGTTCGGTCCCGACAACTACCACCCCTCGGCGGAGGGGTACGCGACCGCCGCCATGGCGGTGCTTCCGACGCTCTGCGCGGCGCTCGGCGTATGGCCCGAGGAGGAGCACCCCGATGTCTCGCGGGACGAGGGGTTCCTGCCGGTGGCCCGGGCGGCGGCCCAGGCGGCGGCGGAGGGCGGCACGGAGGTCACGGCGGCCATGCCGTCGGGCCCCCGGGGGCCGTGGGCACTCCTCAAGCGCCGTCGGCGCCGCCGCATCCACGCGCCGGAACCGTCACCGGCCCATTAGGGGGCCGCGCCTCGTCCGTGCCCCCTGCGGCTCGGCGGGGGCTTTTCGCGCAGTTCCCCGCGCCCCTGGAGACCCCTACCGCCGTCGCCGCCTGCGGGTCGGTGGGGGCTTGTCGCGCAGTTCCCCGCGCCCCTGAGGGGCGCGCCACCGTCGTCGGCCAACGACCCGCGCACCCGCTCCCCACCCAGGTCGACGCCGGGTGCCCAAGGGGCGCGGGGAACTGCGCGACAAGCCCAGAACGACCCGCAGACGACGGACACGGCGAGGGCGCCCAGCCGCCGCGCAGCGGCAAGCAGGGCCCGCCACGGGAAACCGGCCAAGGCCCAACGGCCTGAGCGCCCGCTCCCCCAGGTCGACGCCGGGTGCCCAAGGGGCGCGGGGAACTGCGCGACAAGCCCAGAACGACCCGCAGACGACGGACACGGCGAGGGCGCCCAGCCGCCGCGCAGCGGCAAGCAGGGCCCGCCATGGGAAACCGGCCAAGGCCCAACGGCCTGAGCGCCCGCTTAGAAATGCGTCCCGTGTCACAGGGCCGACCCAGTGACGGTCACCACTACGTGCAGGTAACTTCCCAGGGAGTCCAGCCGAAGCACACCCAAAGGCGCCCCCGCCAGAGGAGAGTCCGACATGCCCGAAGCCGTGATCGTCTCTGCCGCCCGTACCCCGATCGGCCGCGCCTTCAAGGGGTCGCTGAAGGATCTGCGGCCGGACGACCTGACCGCCACGATCATCGAGGCCGCCCTCGCCAAGGTGCCGGAGCTCGACCCCAGGGACATCGACGACCTGATGCTCGGCTGCGGCCTGCCGGGCGGCGAGCAGGGGCACAACCTCGGCCGCATCGTCGCCGTGCAGATGGGCATGGACCACCTGCCGGGCTGCACCGTCACCCGGTACTGCTCCTCCTCCCTCCAGACGTCCCGCATGGCCCTGCACGCCATCAAGGCGGGCGAGGGGGACGTCTTCATCTCCGCCGGTGTCGAGATGGTGTCCCGCAGCGTGAAGGGGACGAGTGACGGCCTGCCCGACACCCACAACCCCCTCTTCGCCGACGCCGAGGCCCGCACCGAGGCCGTCTCCAAGACCGAGGGCTCCACCTGGCACGACCCGCGCGAGGACGGCCTGATCCCGGACGCCTACATCGCCATGGGCCAGACCGCGGAGAACCTGGCCCGCGCCAAGGGCGTCACCCGCCAGGACATGGACGAGTTCGGCGTGCGCTCGCAGAACCTCGCCGAGGAAGCCCTCAAGAACGGCTTCTGGGAGCGCGAGATCACCCCGGTCACCACCCCGGACGGCACGGTCGTCAGCAAGGACGACGGCCCGCGCGCGGGCGTCACGATGGAGGGCGTCCAGGGTCTGAAGCCCGTCTTCCGCCCCGACGGCCTGGTCACCGCGGGCAACTGCTGCCCGCTGAACGACGGCGCCGCCGCCCTGGTCATCATGAGCGACACCAAGGCCCGCGAACTCGGCCTCACCCCGCTCGCCCGCATCGTCTCCACGGGCGTCACCGGCCTCTCCCCCGAGATCATGGGCCTCGGCCCGGTCGAGGCGAGCAGGCAGGCGCTCCGGCGCGCGGGGCTCACCATCGACGACATCGACCTCGTCGAGATCAACGAGGCCTTCGCCGCCCAGGTGATCCCCTCCTACCGCGACCTGAACATCCCGATCGAGAAGCTGAACGTCAACGGCGGCGCCATCGCCGTCGGCCACCCCTTCGGCATGACGGGCGCCCGCATCACCGGCACGCTCATCAACTCCCTCCAGTTCCACGACAAGCAGTTCGGCCTGGAGACGATGTGCGTCGGCGGCGGGCAGGGCATGGCGATGGTCATCGAGCGGCTCAGCTAGGACCATTCGTTCGGATCAGCCCGGCCGTCACCCGGAAAACACCTGTTTTCGTTGACGCAGAGTTCGCTCCTCTGACGCTCCGTCTCTGCATCCTTTCGTGACCCAATCTCCCCCAGGATGTGACCTATCTCCTGGGGGAGATGCATATGCCCAGCTCAGAGCGGTTCTGTGGATAAACACCGGGCCGAAAGTCCTGTCCATTTCGTGACGTAATGCACTGACAGGTGGATCGTGCAGGCTTCAAGCTGATGTAGGAAGTCGGGGGTCGACTTGAAACCGGGAGTACGTCAGTGAGCGCCATGCCTCTTGCCCTGCTGCTCTCCGCGGCCGCTGCCACGGCCGTGGGCGCCGCTGCCCTGCACGCCGTGTACGGGCTTCGGAAGCAGCTCGCTGAAATCAAAACCCTCCAGACCGAGCTGGCCGAAAGCCGCGCCGCGAGCGGCCCGCACCCCACGGTGCCCGCCGCCCGCGCCTCCGTGGACACCGACGAGATACGCGCGGCCGTGGCCGAGGCGCTCGCCGAGGAGCGGGAGCGCGAGCTCGCCGAGGCCCGTGCCTTCTGGGCCGCCCAGGAGACCCGTGACGGCACCGACGCGCCGTCCCTCCTGCACGGCCTCCCCGGCCTGCCCGACGGCATCGCAGACGAGCTGTTCCTGCCCCGCCAGGCGGACTTCGCGGGCCTGGAGGCGGACAGCCTGGAGCCGGTGACCGAGCCCTTCGCCGAGCCGGTGGCCGACGAGTTCGCCGGGGACTCGCCCGAACTGGCGGCGGCCCGCCGCCGCCACCCCTCGCACCCGGACTTCGTGCCGGTGCAGACGCCCGCCTCCGACGGGTACGGCGACCACGAGCGCACGGTGGCCTGCCTGGAGGAGCTGGCCGACGCCCGCACCGCCCTCGCCGACGTCCGGCCGGGACCGCTCGGGACCCTGGACGTCTACGTCTTCGCGGACGGCACGACGCTCTGCATGACCCCGGGCCACCGCGAGACGGCGGAGCTGCTCGCCCACGCCCTGCGCGAGGGCCACGCCCCGGTGCTGCTCGGCGGCTCGGGCATCTCCGGCGCGTACGCCCTGACCTTCGAGTGCGGCACCGAGAACGTCTACATCCTGGCCGACCGGGTCATCGCCTCGGTCTGAACGTCCCCGGCGGGCCGGGTGCGGGGTCCTTCCGTACGGCCCCTACACCCCGGCCTTCTTCTGTGCCAGCGCCACCAGTTCGAGCGCCCGCTCAAGGTCCTCGGGCTCCTTCAGGACGAGGGCCAGGTCGTGCCCCGCGACGGTGATCTGGTCCGCGGCGGCGAACATCCCCGCGTCCGGCATCTCCCGGGGCGGCGCCCCCGGTTCCTCGATGGCCTGTGTGCGCACCGCCAATTCCCTGGCCAGGGCGAGCGCTTCGGTCGCCGCCCCGCGCTGGAGGCGGCTCTGCGGGGCTGCCCGCAGCCGGTCGGCGAATTGGTCCACTGCGGCCGTCAAAGGCGTCGTATCGAGCACCCCGCGACCTTATGCGCCTCTGCGGGACTGTTGCCAACACACCAACCCTCAGGCACGGTGTCGTGAAGGACGGAACACATCGCGACGCGTCCGGAGGCGCCGATGTCACAAGTCTTCTCCGAGGAGACCCACCGCAACCTGCTCGCCCGCATCCCCCACTGCACTGGTCGAGAAGTCTCCGACTGGCTCCGCGCCGTGGACGAAGGCCCCTCTCTCTTCCGCTTCGAGGAGAAGGTGAGCTGGCTCCGCGCCGAGCACAACCTCGCGTACGGCCACGCCAAAGCGATCATCCACGAGTACGACCTGCGGCGGGCCGCCCGCAACCTGCGCTGACCGACACCCGCATCCACACGGCGAAGGGCCCGCCGACCACAGCGGTCGGCGGGCCCTTCGGTGGGTACCGGTCACCCGGCGATCATCGTCAGTCGTTGCCCGAGAAGATCGCGATCAGGCGCAGGAACTCCATGTAGATCCAGACCAGCGTCATCGTCAGGCCGAACGCCGCGAGCCAGGCCTCTTCCTTCGGCGCGCCGTACGCGATGCCGTCCTCGACCTGCTTGAAGTCCAGGGCGAGGAAGCAGGCGCCGAGCAGGATGCCGACGATGCCGAAGACGATGCCGAGGCCGCCGCTGCGGAAGCCGAGGCCGTCACCGCCGCCGAAGACCGCGAACAGCAGGTTCACGGCGGTCAGCAGCAGGAAGCCCATCGCCGCGGCCATCACGAAGCCGTAGAACCGGCGGTTGACGCGGATCCAGCCCGCCTTGTACGCCACGAGGACGCCGATGAAGACGGCCATCGTGCCGAGGACGGCCTGCATGGCCGCGCCGCTCGCGATGCGGTTGTCGACGACGCTGGAGACGACGCCGAGGAAGACACCCTCAAGGGCGGCGTACGTCAGGATCAGCGCGGGCGAGGCCTTGCGCTTGAAGGCCTGCACGAGGCCGAGCACCATCGCGACGAGACCGGCGCCGATGGCGATGCCGTACGACTTGCTGATGTTCGCGTCGTCACTGCGGCGCTCGCCTGGGCGCTGCTGCCGGTGGACGACGCGAACATCAGCAAGTCGTACGGCATCGCCATCGGCGCCGGTCTCGTCGCGATGGTGCTCGGCCTCGTGCAGGCCTTCAAGCGCAAGGCCTCGCCCGCGCTGATCCTGACGTACGCCGCCCTTGAGGGTGTCTTCCTCGGCGTCGTCTCCAGCGTCGTCGACAACCGCATCGCGAGCGGCGCGGCCATGCAGGCC
>NZ_JASKYR010001339.1:0-899 GCF_041028215.1 Streptomyces flavofungini | reverse complement strand
GGCCAGGTACGCCGATCCGCGGGGCGATCTGGGGCGGGTGGAGCGGCAGCGGCAGCTCGTGAGCGCGGTCTCGGCGAAGGCGACGGGGGCTTCGGTGCTGGTCCCGCCGTGGCGGCTGATCCCCTTCCTGTCCACCTCGCTTGACGCGCTCACCCTCGACCGGGGCACGGAGACGGGCACGCTGGCCCGTATGGGCCTGCAGATGGAGGCGCTGTCCGGCAGGCCGGGCGCCACGACGACCGTGCCGGTGGCGGGGGAGCCGGAGATCGCCGGGGCCGGTGATGTCGTCCTGTGGGACCAGGTCAAGGCCGGCCGGCTCTTCGAGGCGCTCAAAAGCGACACCCCGATTCCTTCTTCCGGGGCCGGTTGACGCATCCTGGAGCGGGTGGAGTGGGCGGAGTGTCGCGTTATGAGCGCTTCGGCTTGATCCATCAAGATGTGCGCCAATCGCGCGCTACGCGCGAGGTACGTCGGAGAGGGGTCCAGGATGAGCAGCAGCGGTGCGCCGTCGTCGCACGGGTTCACCAGCGTGCGCGGGCGCGGCTACCGCCCCGAGCAGGCCGAGGCGTACGCCGACGGCCTTTCCCGGGAGCGGGACGAGGCGTGGGAGCGTGCCGCGCGGCTGACCGTCCTCGCCAAGGAGATGCAGGCGCGGGCCGAGGAGCTGCGGGAGACGGTCTCGCGGCTCGCCCCGCAGACGTACGAGGAGCTGGGCGAGCGGGCCCAGTTCCTGCTGGCGCTCGCCGAGGAGGAGGGCGAGGCGGTCCTCGCGGCGGGGCGGGCGGACGCGCAGGCGGTGACGGGGGCGGCCGGGGCAGGGGCGCTCGTCTACGCGGCGATGGGCGGCATGAGCGCCGGCGTGGGGCTCGCCATGGCGGCGGTGCCCGAGCGGTTCCCGC
>NZ_JASKYR010001338.1:0-932 GCF_041028215.1 Streptomyces flavofungini | reverse complement strand
ATCTGAGGAGTGCCCCGCTCTGCGACGAGGGAGTCGTAGATCGGAGTGTCCGGGAAGGACGGCGCGGAGTAGTAACCGCCGCCATAGGTGGAGCGGGGGGAGGTCATGCTTCATAAGTTAAGCCCTTGATGTGCTGGTTGGGGAGACCGATAAGAGGGTTGTTTTCCGTGTCGGCTGTGGTGACGGATCCCCAATCCGAGCGAACGTGGGAAAATCGGTCGTCGGATGACGTATTGATCATGTAAAGGCCGAGTTCCCGGCGGGTTACCCGCGGTCGTGCCGACCTCGGCGGAACGGGCGCGCGGCACGGTCGTGGGCCTCCTCGCGGTCCGGGTAATAGGTTGGCCATGAACGGAATCGGCGGCTCTGCCGGACGCGGCCACTTGCGATGGGGGCGGACATGACAATGCCTAAAGGATCGAATGTTCCGGTGCCCGCACCGGCCGTGCGGATCGAACTGGGGTGGGGCTCCGGTGCCGGCGTGCCTGACGCGGACGCGTCGGCGCTCCTGCTGGCGTCTTCCGGCAAGGTGCGCTCCGACGCGGACTTCGTCTTCTACAACCAGCCCGCGCACTCCTCGGGAGCGGTGCGCCACGAGGGCAAGGAGCGCGGCGGGGCGGGCTTCACGGACGTCCTGACCGTCGACCTCGCGCGCGTGGAGCCCGATGTGGAGCGGGTGGTGCTCGCCGCCTCGGCGGACGGCGGCACGTTCGGGCAGGTGCCCGGCCTGTACATCCGGGTGCTCGACGCGGCGGGCGGCGCGGAGATCGCGCGCTACGACAGCGCGGACGCCACCGTGGAGACGGCCTTCGTCCTCGGCGAGCTCTACCGGCGCCAGGGCGCGTGGAAGTTCCGCGCCGTGGGACAGGGGTACGGAAGCGGCCTGGAGGGCCTCGCCACGGACTACGGCATCTCCGTGGACGAGCCGCAGC
>NZ_JASKYR010001337.1:0-1008 GCF_041028215.1 Streptomyces flavofungini | reverse complement strand
CCCCGGCGGCGAGCCCCGTCCCCAGGGCCGTACCGGCGACCAGCATCACCACCGCCTGGCCCAGCGCGTCCCGCAGCAGATAGGGCGTCGAGGCGCCCAGCGCCTTCAGTACGGCGATGTCGCCGCCCCGCTGGATCGTCCAGACGGTGAAGAACGCCCCTATGACCAGCGCGGAGATGACGAAGAGAAAGCCCCGCATCAACTGGAGGGACCCGTTCTCCGCCTGGTAGGAGCCGATCGCGGTCAGCGCGCCGTCCAGCGACTTCGTCCGCGTCCCCGCGGCCTCGTCCCCGGCGGCCAGATCGGCCCCCTCCGTGGTGCGCAGCGCGACCACCGTGGCCCGCGGCTCCTTCGGCACCCCCTGGCGGGACAGCCGCTGCCAGTCGTCGAGGGCGACCCAGACCACGGGCGTGTGGCTGTACGAGGCATCGGAGGCGACCCGTACGACCCGCTGCTCGACCGCGCCGCCCCCGAGCCGGACACGGTCACCGGCAGCGGCCCCGAGCTCGGCGGCGGCCTTCTCGGAGAGCACCGCCCCGCCGGGCCCGACCCCGCGCGGGGCGATACCGGAGTCCGGCTCCACGCCGAACGCCGAGACCGCGGCCGACCTGTCTCCCGACGTCGCGTTCAGGGTGCTGATGCCGATGGGCCGCGCCGACGTGACGCCGGGGCGGCCGGACCACTTCTCCCAGACCGGCCGGTCCACGGAGGAGTTGGCGAAGGAGACGGACTGGCCGTCGGGCGGCGCGGCGAACGCCAGGTGGTCGGCGGGCAGCCCGGTGACAGCGGAGGTGTTCTCCTTGGCGAGCCCGGCGGTCAGACCGGACAGCAGCCCCACGAGCAGGGTGATCAGTACGACGACGGCTCCCATCAGGGCGAACCGCCCCTTGGCGAACCGCAGGTCTCTCCATGCGACGAACATGCCCCCACCCTGCGGGCCACGCCGGGTCCGGAGCATCGCGCCACAGCACGGTTCACCCGTATCGAAGGACGGAACCCCGGCTCAAC
>NZ_JASKYR010001336.1:0-1022 GCF_041028215.1 Streptomyces flavofungini | reverse complement strand
GCCCTGCTGGCGGCGGGAGGTCTGATCACCGCCCAGACCGGAAGCAAGGGCGCCGCGGACAACCCCTACGAGCGGGGCCCGGCGCCCACCGTGTCGAGCATCGAGGCGGCGCGCGGCCACTACGCCGTGTCCGAGGCACGCGTGTCGTCCCTCAGCGTCAGCGACTTCGGCGGCGGCACCATCTACTACCCGACGTCGACCAGTGACGGCACGTTCGGCGCCGTAGCGATCTCGCCCGGCTACACCGGCACCCAGTCCTCGATCTCCTGGCTCGGCCCGCGCCTCGCCTCACAGGGCTTCGTCGTCTTCACCATCGACACCCTCACCACCCTCGACCAGCCCGCGAGCCGGGGCCGCCAGCTCCTCGCCGCGCTCGACTACCTGACCGAACGCAGCACCGTGCGCGGCCGGATCGACGGCGGCAGACTCGGTGTCATGGGCCACTCCATGGGCGGCGGCGGCACCCTGGAGGCCGCCAAGAGCCGCCCCGCGCTCCAGGCGGCGATCCCGCTGACCGGCTGGAACCTCGACAAGAGCTGGCCCGAGCTGCGCACCCCCACGCTCGTCGTCGGCGCCGACGGCGACACCATCGCGCCCGTCTCCTCCCACTCCGAGCCCTTCTACGAGAGCCTGCCCGGCTCCCTGGACAAGGCCTATCTGGAGCTGAACGGCGCGACCCACTTCACCCCGAACACCTCCAACACCACGATCGCGAAGTACAGCGTCTCCTGGCTCAAGCGGTTCATCGACAACGACGTGCGCTACGAGCAGTTCCTCTGCCCGCTGCCGCGCCCGAGTTCGGCCATCGAGGAGTACCGGGGCAACTGCCCGCACACCTCCTGACGCACCTTCCGCTTCCGTTTACGCGGAAGTAACGTGACGGTCGTGGCCGGACCGACGACCGTGACGACACCCGTGCGGATGTACGGCAGGAGCGCCCCACTGCGCGCCGTCGACGCCCTGTTCAGCGGGGTGCGGGCGGGCCGCGGCGGGGCGCTCGTGCTCGCGGCGGCACCCGGGCT
>NZ_JASKYR010001335.1:0-734 GCF_041028215.1 Streptomyces flavofungini | reverse complement strand
CTGCTCCTGCCCTGTGCGACGCAGGCCGTGCCCTGCGGTGTCGCACGTATCCCCGCGCGCGCCCCCGAGCCGTCCCCGCCGCCGCGCGCGGAGCCGTCGCCGCCGGTCGCGGCGCGGCCCGTACCCCTCCAGCAGGCACCCCTGACCGGTCGGGTGGCGGCCGGTTAGACTCGCCCGGCTGTACGAACGATCTTCTTACGGGGTGATTGGCAAAAGATGTCGACCGAGACCGGTACGGAGACCCACTGGGACACCGAGCCGCAGCAGGCGGCGACCACGACCGCGCAGGGCGTCACCGCTGGTGACGCCTCCGGCGCGGGCAAGCACCGGGGGCCGGTGGCCGAGCACGACGAGGCCACGGCTCCGCGCGGGCGCCACCGCAGGCAGGGCGCGCACTCCTGACACGGAGTGTTCCGCGGACACGGAAGTCCCGCTCGTACGCCGCCACAAGCGGTGTGCGGGCGGGACTTCTCCGTGGTCCGGCGGCGCGGGCGGCCCTCACTCCCGCTTGAGGCCGAGGACCTCCGACGCCGCGAAGGTCTCGCCCGCCGGGCGGTCGGCGTAGTACGGGGAGATCAGGCCGTCCAGCTCCTCGAAGGTGAACGTCTCCTTGGCCGCGTCGAACTTCGCCGCCACCTTCGGCCGCTCCACGATCGCGACCATGCCGCCGTGCACCACGAGGAGCTGCCCGTTGACCCGGGCGGCGGCGGGCGAGGCGAGGTAGCCCACGAGGG
>NZ_JASKYR010001334.1:0-925 GCF_041028215.1 Streptomyces flavofungini | reverse complement strand
CGTGCTCCGCCCCCGGCGGCCCTCCGCGTTCCCGCGCCCCGCATTGCAGGAGCCCCGTACCACTGGCCTGATTGCCCCGCATCGCATCCCGGCCGCGCCCTCGCGGACGTACCATGACCAGTTGGTCGGGGGCGGTCGCGGACCCCTGGGACGGGCGTGAGAACGGACATGCACTACCGCTTGCTCGGACCGGTCGAGGCATGGCACGAAGGGCGCCGTCTCGCCCTGGGCGGGCCCAAGCCCCGTGCGCTGCTCGCGGCGCTCCTCCTCCAGCCGGGGCAGGTGGTGTCGGCCGATGCCCTGATCGACGCGATCTGGGGCGAACGGCCGCCGGACACGGCGCGCTCGCTCATCCAGTCCTACGTCTCCGCGCTGCGCCGCGCGCTCTCCGCCGACGCGATCGAGACACGTCCGCCCGGCTATCTGATCCACGCCGACGCCGACGTCGTCGACCGTGCCGCGTTCGAGCGGCTCACCGCGCGCGGCAGGCGGGCGGCGGCCGAGGGCGATCACGCGGGGGCGGCCCGGCTGCTGAGCGAGGCCCTCGCGCTCTGGCACGGTCCGGCTCTCGGCGGGATCGGGGAGACCCTGCGGGCCATGGCCGACCAGCTGGAGGAGGCCCGGCAGGCGGCCCTGGAGGAACGGATCGCAGCGGATCTGGCACGGACGGGCCGCGAGACGGAACTGGTCGCCGAACTCACCGCCCTCGTCGCCACGCACCCCACCCGTGAGCGCCCGCGCGGCCAACTGATGCTCGCCCTGTACCGGTTGGGCCGCCAGGCGGACGCGCTCACCGTGTACGAGGAGGGGCGCGCCGCGCTCGCCGAGGAGCTCGGGATCGACCCGGGCCCGAAGCTGCGCGCGCTGCACCAGGCCATTCTGCGGGCGGACGAGGGGCTGCTGCCCGCCGCCGAGGGCCTGGCAC
>NZ_JASKYR010001333.1:0-1070 GCF_041028215.1 Streptomyces flavofungini | reverse complement strand
AGACCGTGTGGGTGACGACCCTGCCGCTGGGGAGGCGCTCGCGGGTGCGTGTCAGGTAGCCCTGCGTCTCCAGCTCGCGCAGGGCGGCGGCGATGCGGTGCTCGCTCTCCGGGAAGCGGGCCGCCAGGAACTTGATGCCGATCCGGGCACCTGCGGGCAGCGACTGGATGTGGACGGCCAGCCCGATCGCGAGCAGCGAGAGTGCGCGGTGCTGGGCGAGGTGATTGCCGACGACCGTGTAGCGGGTGGTGTGCCCGGTGGTGACGTGGGTGACACCTGATCGGATGGTCGGGCGGGGAACGACAGACGAGGCGCGCGGGGGCGCGCTAGGGTGCATCAAAGCCATCGGGAAGGTCCGCTTCCTCGTTGGTCAGGCCCTCGATCGGGATTGCGAGTCCCGGCCGGGGGCCGTCGCATGTCTGGAGTTGTCGCGGCGAGCATATGCCAGGCAATCGGCCCTCAAACCAGCCCAGTTGGGGTAGTTCACCCTGGCGAGTGACGGACTCCTGGGCGGTTGCCCCGCCTCCTGGTGGGAGGGGTTGGGAGAGGTACTTCCCCTCCGGGTTTGAAAGCGGTTGATGTCGTGGGCCGTCGCGTCGCGGGTGGCCGGGTCGTGGTGGACCGGGTCGCGGCTGTCACGATCCGGTGGGCAGATCGATCTCGGCCCACACGGTCTTGCAGAAGGCGGACGCCAGGGTGACGCCCCAGCGGTCGGCGAGTGCCTCTACGAGCAGCAGGCCGCGACCTGTTTCGCCGCTGCCGCTGCCGCTGCCGCTGCCGCTGCTGCCGCTGCCGTCGCCGTCGCCGGAGGGTTGGTGCTGGACGGCGGGGAGCCGGTCGGAGCGGGCGTCGATCAACTCGATACGGAGCGTGTCTGCGGCGACGGTCATGGCCAGCCGGAAGTCCCGGCCAGGCACGCGCGCATGCAGCGCGGCGTTGGCCGCGAGCTCGGCGACGACGTGGGCCGCGGTGTCCGTGGGGAGCTCCCAGGAACGGAGCTGCTCGACGGCCAGGAGCCGGGCCAGGCGGGCGCCTCGGCGGGTGGCGGAGAGCTGGACGCTGAACTGCCG
>NZ_JASKYR010001332.1:0-1035 GCF_041028215.1 Streptomyces flavofungini | reverse complement strand
GTGCGGGGTTCAGGGCCGCCCGCGGGCCCCTCGGCGGCGCAGGTACCAGAGCCCGGCACCGGCGGTCGCCGCCACCAGGGCGCCCCCGGCCGCCAGGGTCAGCGTGCCCCGGTCCTCCGATCCGCCCCCGACGCCGCCCCGCACACCGCGGGCGGGCGCCGTCGTCGAGGAGGTCGTGGGTGCCGTGGTGGGCCGGGCACCGGTGACCGTGACGGAGCCGGGACCCGCCTCGGTGCCGTCCTTGCAGGCGACAAGGACCGTGTAGGTACCGGCAGCGACGTTCCGCCACGAGGCGCTGCCGTTCATCAGCTCCCTCTGCTGTCCTCCGGCGAAACTCGCGTTCGCCTTGCCCATCAGTGAGGCCGTCCCGCCGCCCGGACACGCGGCGGTGGTGGCCCGCACGGTGGATCCGGTGGCGGTCACCGTGAGGTCGCCGGCCGCGGCCGCCGCGTTCGCGCCGAGCGCCGACGGCAGCGCGACGGCGGCGACGGCCAGACCGGCCCGGACACATATCTGAGTGGTACGCATGAGTCATTCCTCCGGCGGCACGGGAGGCGGTACAACCCATGCGCCGCCGGGAGTCGGGGAACGCCCGCGCCACCTGACGACGAGTCAACGCGCCGCCGCCCCGCGCCGCACGCCGAGCGCCGCCGGGCAGGTGACGCCGTCCGCCGTACGGGGCGGTGGCGCCTACTGGGGCGCGGGCACCAGACCGTCGGCGACCAGTCCCTCGTGCACCGCGAGGCCGAGCGCCTGGACCGCGGACTGCGGGCGGACCATCACGGTGAACTCCTTGATACGGCCCTCCTCGTCGAAGTGCAGCAGGTCGATGCCGTGGACCTCCTTGCCGTGCACGACCGTGCGGAACAGCAGGATCGCCGAGGCAGCCTCGGTGCCGTCGGCGCTGGTCCGCGCCTCTCCCTCGTACGAGCCGACGTAGCGGAAGTCCTCGAAGACGCGCAGCAGGACGCCGAAGAGGCCGAGGACCATCGGCCTGCCCTCGAACGGCGTGAACTTCACGGGGCTGTAGAGGCG
>NZ_JASKYR010001331.1:0-1198 GCF_041028215.1 Streptomyces flavofungini | reverse complement strand
CCCCGGACCCGCCCCGGCGGCCCGGCTGCTCGGCTGGCTCCGATGTCGGCGAAGACTCCTCGCCGCGCTCGTCGCCGTAGCGGCGGCCGTCCTCACCGGTGCCGTCGCGCTGTGGAACTCCTCCGAGCCGCACGCCCAGACCGGTCTCTCCGTGGCCACACCCGGCCCGCCCGGCACCGCGCACGCACCGCCGACCGGGTGGGTCACCCTCCACATCGCGAGCGATCCCGCGCTGTGCCTGAGCGACGGGCGGGTGCGCGACTGGCGCTACACCCCCTTGGTCGCGGTGCAGCGGCCCTGCGACGCGACCGCCCCGCAGAGCACCCTGCTTGAGCCGGTCGGCCAGGACCTCTACCGCGTCCAGTGGCATCACCCCGACTACGGCAAGGGCTGCTTGAAGGCGCTGACCAGCGGCAGCGGGGCGGGCCTGCTGGAACCCATGGACGACTGCGCGGACGGCAGCCTGTTCCGGGTCGAGCCGTCGGGGAAGCTGGCGCTGGGCAGGTTCGTGCTGCGGGTCGAGGGCGAGGGGTGCGTGGGCATCGTGCGTTCCAGCAAGGCGCCGGGTGCGGAGGCGGTCATGCAGCGGTGCAACGGCAAGGGGCGTCAGGTGTTCCTCATCCGTGCCGTGGACGGCGGCGACGGAACCGGCCGGTCCGCTTCCTCGACGGTGCCGAGCACGCGCGCGGCGGGAAAGTAGCCGACGAAGCGCGAGTCGTAGCTCTCGCCCCGGTTGTCGCCGAGCAGCACCAGCATGCCTTCGGGCACGTGCTCCCCGGGCACGTCCGCCAGGGCGGGCACCTCCGCACGCGGCACGGGGTCGCCGGGCACCGCCGCCACCCGCTTGATGAACCACTGCCGTGCGTAGATGGCGTGCGCGGGGGCGCCGGGTGCCACGGGGGCATCCGGCCATGGCGCCCGGTACGGCGGGCGTTCCACGACCACCACCGCTCCGCGTGCGGGGGCCGTCCGGCGGCGCACCAGAACGCCGTCCCCCGCACGGAAGGCCGGTTCCATGCTGCTGCCGGACACACGCACCGTCACCAGGCGGGTCTCCGCGGCGCGGGCGGCGACGAGCACGGCGCTGACCACCAGAGCCGGAACGCAGCACAGCGCCGCCCCGAGCGGACGGCCGACGAGCACCGCGAGGATCGCCGCGCCCGCCCAGAGGCAGCCGACGGCCGCGTACAGCGTGCAC
>NZ_JASKYR010001330.1:0-1263 GCF_041028215.1 Streptomyces flavofungini | reverse complement strand
GTACCGGGGGCCCCGGCCCTCCCGGGGCCCCCGGTACGACGACGAGACGGATCACCCTGACCATGAACCGCGCCGAACTCCACGAACTCCGCGTACTGGCGGCCAGCCGCCCCGCACTCCCGGTCCTGCTCCACGCGGGCCGTTTCGCCCGGCCGCTGACGTACGTGCCCCGCATCGGCTGGCTGACCGCCGACGCGGCCACGGCGCGCTCCGTCCTCACCGACCAGAAGCACTTCACCGTCCTGGACCGGGGCGGCGTGGGCAGGCTCTGGGCGCAGCTCCTCGGCGACTGGGTCGACGACCTCTTCGACGGTGAGGGGCACCGGGCGCTGCGCGCGGGGACCCGCGAGCTGTTCGGCGAGAGCACCGCCCGCGCGCTGGTGGACCGCACCATCGGCACCCGGCTCGCCGAGGCCCGCACCGAACTGGCGCTCGGCAGGCCCGTGGACGTCGCGGCACTCGGCCGCGCGGTCGTCGGCCGGATCGTCACGGAGCTGCTGCGGGTGCCGGTCACCGGCACCGACGACGCGGCCTATGAACGCGTCTTCGCCACCGCCCGTGAACTGGCCGCCCTCTCCGTCGAGGCGGCCGGGGGCGGCGACCTGAGCGAGGCGACCGTGGCCCGGGGCCGCGGGATCGTCGCCCGGCTCACCGGCCATGTGGCGGAGATCTGGCGCACCGAGTCCCCCGACCACCTCATCGGGCGCTGCCGCGAGGTGGGCCTCGACGCCCGGCAGAGCGCGGGCATGGCGGCGCTCGTGGGCGTCGCCGCGACCGAGACCGCCGCGAGCGCGATCACCCGTACGGTGGCCCTGCTGCACGACACCGGGGAGCAGCACAAGCTGGTGAGGGCGCCCGACCGGGTGCCGGACGCGGTCCGCGAGGGCCTCCGGGTGACCGCGCCCGCGCCGGTCATCGGCAGGACCGTCCGCAGCGACGTACGGCTCGCCGGGCGCACCCTGCGCGCCGGTGACCGGATCACGCTGCTCACCTACACCGCCAGCAGCCTCTCCGGGGGCTTCAGGATCGACCGGCCCGCCGACCCCGCCAACCGCCAGCTCTGGTTCGGGGCGGGCCGCCACCACTGCCTGGGCTCCGCGATCGCGCGGGCCGAGATCGGCCGCACCCTGGAGACGCTCACCGCCGTGGGGCGGCCCTGGCGGGTCGTGGAGCGCCGCTGCAGCCGCCGTGTGGTCATCCCGTCCTACGACCGCCTGACGGTGTCACTCACCTGACCCCACGGCACACCCGACGCCGCCCTCC
>NZ_JASKYR010000133.1:0-14867 GCF_041028215.1 Streptomyces flavofungini | reverse complement strand
CACCGGACACGCGGCGGCGCGCGCGGTCCTGGCCGACCCGCGCATCAGCTCACGCTACGAACTCCTGCACCTGCCGGTGCCGATGGCGGGCGCGSSYVVGCCACSGCCSCSBGCGCCGCCGCGTGTCCGGTGACCAGCCAGCCCACGTGCCCGTCGGCGTACCGCATGCGGCGCAGGGGGCGGTCGCTCAGCGCGGTGAGTTCGGCGGGCGGATCGAAGGGGCAGCCGGTGCGGCGGTCGGTCGGCAGCGTGACCGGGGTTTCATCGGCGGACGGGTCGGTGGTGGACATGTCGGCCGTCGCGTCGGTGGACATGTCGGCCGTCGCGTCGGTGGACGACGGTTCTAAGGGCATGGGACCTCCTGGGACATGGGGGCTCGGAGCAGGCCGGAGCAGGCCGGGGCAGCCGGACGAGCGCCTCGGCGTGCGACCATGACGCCATGGTGGCACACACTTGGCGCACAGGCGAGCCATTCTGGCCTCGCCTCGTCAGTCGACCTCATGAACCCGTGTTTCCGCGCCGGACCTTCCTGTCCTTCCCGTCCGCGGCTTCCAGATCCCCAGGCAGGGCCACGGCCGCGCTATGGTGACGCCATGGTGGCGCCACCCGAGCGCGACACGCCGGAGAGCCTCAGTCGCCCTGCGCCCACGCCGCCACCGGAAGCGACAGGTAGACGCCGAAGTCGTCGAGTCCGGTCGCCTTGCGGAGGTCCTCGTGCAGGCGGTCGACGCGCTCCTGGCGGTCGACGGCCCGGCTCTCGAAGAACTTGGACCGCACCTCGATCACCACATCGAGTCCACAGCGGTCCAGCGGACTCCGGCGGCGGAAGCGGACCTCGACATCACCCGGCTGAAGGTCTCCGTCATACGGCTCCTCGGGGCATTCCACGGCGAGGGACACCAGGTGCGGCAGCACCGAACCCAGTTCCCGCAGCTTCGATTCGGCGACATCCGGAGCGTGCGTGACTTCTACGAGTGGCATTGGTCCACTCTAAACAGATTCAACCGCACTCTGTTAAAAACCTTCCCCGTCACGAACCTTGATGAGCCTCGGGCGGATGGGCGAAAGTCGGGGCGCGGCGAAGCCCCCACTTTCGCCGCCAGGCAAAAGCCCGCCTTCACGGGAAACGCACCCAAATCCCCGTCCCTGGAATGCCGTTGTCCCAGGACGCCGGAATGCCGTGTGGCCGATGCCTGCTACCGGAAGGAAACAGAGTGCGCATTTCGCATAAGTCTGCCCTCATCGCCGCCGCCGGAGCCCTGCTCTCGGTCACCGCCGTGACCGCGACCCAGGCCCAGGCGAGCGAGGCCGCTCCGCGGTACCAGCCGGAGATGGTGCGGGCGCTCGCCACGTCGCTCGGCGTCAGCGAGCAGGCCGCCGTGCGGCGGCTCGACCAGCAGGACGCGCAGCAGAGACGGCTCGCGGGCCTGGCCAAGGACGGGATATCCGGCGACGGCGCCTTCTTCACCGCCGACGGCAGGCTGACCGTCAACGCCGGTGACGCCGCCGAGGCCAGGAAGATCGAGAAGACCGGCCTCACCGCCCGGGTCCCCGCCCGCGGCCAGGCCGAACTGGACCAGATCAAGGCGAAGCTGGACGCCCTCGCCGCCAAACACGTCCCGGCGGGTGTGTCCTCGTGGCGCGTCGACCTGGCCTCGGACACCGTCACGGTCGAGGTCAACAGCGGGCGCGGCGCCGCCACCAAGGCGTTCCTCGCCGAGGCCGCGAAGCACGGCAAGGCGGTCAAGGTCGTCAAGGGCCAGGAGAAGCTCACCCCGCAGGCCGTGATCTACCCGGGCAGCCGGATGACGTTCAACGGCTACCTGTGCTCCGTCGGTTACGGCGCGCGCGACAGGAACGGCAAGCAGTACCTCGTCACCGCCGGGCACTGCGTGGAGGACCTGCCCGTCCTGTCGTACAACAACGTGCGCTTCGCCAAGGCCACGAACACGCGCTTCGCCGTCGGCACCCGCAGCGTGGACATGGGCATCGCCGCCATCGACTCCGGCAACTCCATCGCCACCAGCGTCGGCACCTGGGGCAACGGCAACCCGGTCGCCGTCCAGGGCAGCCGCAGGGCCGCCTCCGGCGCCGCGCTCTGCAAGTCCGGCCAGACCACGGGATGGACCTGCGGCAAGGTCAAGTCGTACAACGTCAGCGTGACCTACACCGACCAGAACGGCGGCCCCGACACCGTCGTCTCCGGGCTCGGCAGCTCCACGGTCTGCACCGAGGGCGGTGACAGCGGCGGCGCCTACATCTCGGGCAACCAGGCCCAGGGCATGACCTCCGGTGGCCCCATCGGCCAGGAGTGCTCCGGCGTGAACTCCGGCGGCTCCTCCTACTTCCAGCCGCTCGACGACGCGCTCAGCTACTACGGCCTGACGCTGAACACCAACTGATCCCCTTCCGTCGCGGGTCACAGGGGCCGTTCACCGGTTACGGTGAACGGCCCCTGCTCGGCGTACGGGCGAGGGCGACCGGCCCGGCCGCGGCACAGCGCCCCTACGCCCACATCGAAAGAAATCATGACGAACGACCTCTTTCCCGCGGGCCCGGAGGCGACCTTCGCGCTCGTCCTCCGCCAGGCCCTGCGGCACCGCGGGCTCTCCCTGGAGCGGATATGCGACCGCCTCCACGCCCAGGGGATCAGCGTCAGCCCCGCCACGCTCAGCCACTGGCAGCGCGGCCGCAGCCAGCCCGAGCGCCCCCAGTCGCTGCGGGCCATCGACGCCCTGGAACCGATGCTCGAACTGCGGCCGGGCACCCTGCGCTCGCTGCTCGGACCGCACCGCCCCCGCGGCCGGGCGCTGCCGCACGACCCGGCCGCCGTACGGGGTGTCTACGGCGAGAAGTCCGACCTCGAACAGGCGCTCGGCGAGGCGTTCCTGTATTTCAACGCGGACACCCAGGCGCTCGTCACCCACGAGACGGTGACCCTGGACGAGCACCGTTCCATCCGCGAGATCACGGTGACCAATGTGCTGCGGGCCGTCAGGGACGGCGCCCGGCAGCTCGCCGTGGTCCACTTCCTCGACGCGCTGCCGACCGACGCCGTCGATGTCGTGGTGCGCTACGGGGAACTGGCCGACCGGCGTTTCCTGCCGGAGCTGCGCAGTGTGCTCGCCGACATCTCCTTCGGCCGCCCGCTGGCGCGCAACGACACGGCGGTGGTCGAGTACACCGTCCACATCGGCCCGTCCCCCACGACCTCCCACTGCCATGAACGCCGCATCCGGGAATCGCTGCGGACCTATCTGCTGCACGTGCGATTCCATCCGCGGGCAATTCCGGCGAGCTGCCACTATTTCTACCGAGAACGCCTCGATGACGAACCCAGACAACGCCACCGGGTAACTCTCGACACGTCCCACACCGCGCACCTGCTCCCCGCCAAGTGCCCGCCGGGCGTTTATGGACTCGAATGGCAGTGGGAATGAGCGCGCCGCGCGTCAGGCGCGCTGGGCCTTGTCGTACACCTTCTTGGCCGTGGCCCCGAACACCTCGCCGTACATCTTGGTCGGCGTCAGGGAGTCCAGCGCGCTGTTGACCGAGACCAGGACGCCCTTGCCGGTGGTGGAGTCGAAGTCGGCGAGCCATGGACCGCCGCTGGAGCCGCCGCTGAGGTCGCAGGGGATGGCCTGCGTGCCGTGCTCCTTCTTCGCCGTGCCGACGCAGCGCAGCAGTTCCTCGCCGCGCTGCGGGCGGGTGGCGGAGTAGCCGATGGCGGAGATCGTGCCGCCCACGGGACGGTTGAAGGCGACGGGCGTGGCGCCCACGACATCGGTGAGCTTCCTGCCGCTCCTGTCCGCGTCGACGACCAGCGCCGACAGGTCGCGGGTGGAGTCGGTCTCCCAGGCGCGCGGGGTCGCGGCCGAGCGGACGGCGAACGCGCCGTAGGGCGCCCTGCCCTGGTGGTAGGCGGGGACGAACACCATCGAGACGTTGGTGTTGTACGGCGATGAGCCACGGCGTACGCAGTGGGCCGCGGTCATCACGGCGGAGCGGTTGGCACTCTTGACGGCCGTGGCCGTGCACCAGGTGTCGGCGCCGCCCGCGTTGACGAAGAAGAGCCGTCCCACCGTCTTGAGCGTCCTGCCCCGGTACGGCTTGGCGCGCGGGCCGGTCGGGCCGAGGTCCACGGACCGGCCGACGGCCTTCATCCGGGCGGGCGTCCAGTAGGCGAGGGCTTCCTTGCGCTCGGCGGCGGTGTACTTCAGGACGGACACCGGGTCAGCCGCGGCGGCACGCGCCTCCCGGCCGGGCGCGGCGGTCGCCGGGACGGGGGCGGCGAGGGCGAGCGCCGTCCCGGCCACGGCGAGCCCCATGGCCCCGCCGCGAAGGCGCCGCCGCCGACGGATCACGGAGACGGTAAGCTTCTGGGACTTGGCGGCATCGGACATGGCGGGTCTCTCCTCGGCTGGCGCGTCGACGGTCGATGGGCACGGCCGGGGCCGTACGTCCGCACTCATAGAGCGCGCGGCCGCTCGCCGGGTTGCGCTGTCGGCGTTCTGTGACACAACCGGCCATCACCGCCGCCAACCGGAGGCTGTTGCTCCGGTGCCCTCGGCACCGGACAGCGGCTATGCCTCCGCCGCGCTCAGCCGCACCGTCGTCGTGATGCGCGTGAGGCCGGGATCGGGCGGTGCCGAGCCGAAGCCGAAGCGTACCGGCGGCGTCACGGGGGCCATCGGACCGAGGTCCGTGCCGTCGAAGGACGCCGAGACGGTGCGCAGGCGGTGCAGGTCCCGCGCGCCGTACCACTCCTTGCGGCCCCCGCCCGCACTGCCGCGCGTGCGTACGCCGCGCAGCAGCACCCGGGCGGGCAGGTCCGTCACGGCGCTCCACACCGGCCGGCGGGCGATCACTGCGGGTACGGCGCGCAGCAGCAGGCCGAGCGGGCGGCGCCGGCCGACGGTGAAGCGCAGGGCGAGCGGACCCGCCCCGACCGTCCAGGTGCCGTGGGCGACATCCACCCGGACCGGGACGACACGTACCTCGTCGAAGGTGTAGGTGCCGCCGATGAAGTCCGCCGTCTCGCGTGAGGGAGCCAGCAGCAGCCGGTGCCCGTCGGCGGACTCCAGCATCACATCGCTGAACGGCCCGAACGGCGACCGCGGCCAGTGGCCGAGCACGATGCGGGTCCCGCCGGCCGTCCCCATGCCCGCGATCCAGCCGTCGAAGCGCAGTCGGCGGCGCCGTGGCGCCGCACCGTCCGTCAGCCGGTCCATGTGTCCGCTCCCGTCCGTGCGCGTCGCGGCGTGCGGAGGGCGGTGAGAGCCCTCCCCCCGCAGCGTCTACCTGTTCACCTCCCCTGTTCGGGTACGACACGCCCCCGCCGCGCACCGCCGGTCCGCTCCCGCTTCGCACGCGCCTTGCGGGCCTCCCTGAAGTCCACGTACGCGAGGACGATCACCAGGAGCGGCACGACGACCGAGAGCAGGGCGACGCGCAGCGCTCCGTCCGTCAGGGCAACGGTCACGCCGATCACCAGGGCGCCGGAGACGAGCCCGGTGAACTGCCGCCAGGACTGGTAGCCCGCGACCGAGGTGCGCTCCGGGGGCATCCCCGGGGTGTTGTCGTCGTCTCCGAGCTCGTGCAGGGCGGACCGGGCGGGTTGTCTTCGTCCCTCGGAGCGGGCCTGACGCCAGACGAAGAACCAACGCGCCAGGACGTAGAGAGCCAGTGCGCCGAAGATGATCCACCAGTCGGTGGCGCTGTTGTCGTGGTAACGGGCCAGAGTCATGGCTGCCGTGTGCCCGCGCTTGAGAGGAGTAGCCGCTTCCGTATCCGCGGCGGGGGCGGCCGGAGGCGGTCAGGGCGGCGGCGCCGGTGGCGTGGTGGCGGTCGGGAGGGTCAGCCGGACCGCGAAGCCCCCCGTGTCCCGGGCGCCCGCGGTCAGTGATCCGCCGCAGAGGGCCGCGCGCTCCCGCATGCCGATCAGGCCGTAACCGGAGGCGGGCAGCGGAACGGCCGCGGCAGGGGGCCGGGCGCCCGGTCCTCCCTCGTCGCGCACGACGATGCGCAACTGGCCGGGGAGGTAGGAGATGTGCACCTCGGCCCACGTGGGAGCGGCGTGTTTGACGACGTTGGTCAGCGCCTCCTGCACCACGCGGTAGGCGCAGAGGTCGATCCCCGGGGCCAGCGCTCTGGGCTCCCCCTCGGTCCGGATCTCCACGGTCACCTCGGCCGCCGCGAGCCGGGCCGTGAGGTCGCCGATCCTGGCGAGGCCGGGCAGCGGGTGGAGCGCCACCGCGTCCGGCGGCCCCTCCGCCTCCCCGACGTCGACGCGCAGCACGGCCAGCATCCGCCGCAGCTCCTCCAGCGCCTCCCCGCTGGCGTCCGCCACCGCGTCCAGTGCCGTGCGCGCGGTCGCCGTGTCCGAGGAGAGGACGTATCCGGCCAGGCCCGCCTGGACCGAGACGACCGACATGTGATGGGCCACCACGTCGTGCAGCTCGCGGGCGATGCGGACCCGCTCGTCGACGACGGCCCGCCGGGCCCGCTCCTCCTGTTCGTGTGCCAACTGGGCGCTGAGCCGTCGCAGTTCCGCGTTACGGCTGCTCAGGCTGTGCTGGGTGCGGCCGACGGCCAGTGCGATCAGGGGGATCAGGGCCGCCTGGAGCAGCGCCATCGGGAGCGGCAGACGGCCCGACACGCCGCTCTGGAGCAGTACGGCGAAGACGGGTACGCAGGCCGCGTACGCCACCTTCGGCTCCCGCCGCGCCGCCACACCCACCAGGGCGAGTGCGGGGCCCCACCAGTTCAGTGACGGCTGGTGGCCCAGGGCCAGATAGACCGCGTACCCGCCGCAGGCGACGAACAGCACGGTCAGCGGCGCGTCGCGGCGCACGGCGAGCGGCAGCACCACCAGGCAGGTCAGGACGTACGCGGTGGCGTCGAAGGACGCCCACCCGGCGGGGCGGTACTGATATCCCGCCACGCACGCGGCGACCGCGATGGAGACGGCGAGCGCCGCGTCCACCGCCCGGCGTGGGACAAGTGACCTGGCCTGCATCGGGGGATGGTAGGACGGATGGGCCCCGATGAGCACGGTCGAGCACGGATGAACGAGATTTCATCCGGCCGGAGCCTTTGCGGGACAAGGCCCAACCCCCTTTTCCGCAAGCAGGTTGCCTGATAACCGACACTTCGCCGAGCGCGGCTCGTTGGCCTTGGTGGCACATGACCGGATGGCTGCCTCTAGCAAGGGGGGCGGCAGTGTGAGCGTGCCGTGAGCCGGCGCGAGCGGGCGGTGGCCCTGGCCGTGAGGGAAGTTGACGCGAGAATGGACAGTAGGTTCGACGGTGGCCGCGGGATGCCGCTGAGCGCTGCGCAGACGGGCATGTGGTTCGCCCAGGCCCTCGATCCGCGGAGCCCGGCGTTCCGGGCAGCCGAAGTGGTGGAGATCCAGGGCCCGGTGGACGTGGGCGCGCTTCAGCGGGCGTTGCGCGAGGCCCTCACCGACGCCGAGGGGCTGCGCGCGCGGTTCGTGACCGACGACGGCGGTGAGGTGCGGCAGATCATCGAGCCGCTGGGCGTCTGGAGTCTGCCGGAGGTGGACCTGCGCGGCGAGGGCGACCCCACATCGGCCGCGTACGCGTGGATGCGCGCCGAGCTCGACCGGCCGGTCGACCTCGGGCGCTCCCCCACGGCGGTCCTCACCGCCCTGCGGACGGCCGACGACCGGTATCTGCTGTATCTCGCCCTGCACCACATCACCCTGGACGGCTTCGGCGCGGCCCTGTTCATCGAGCGCATCGCCGAGGTCTACACCGCGCTGGCCGCCGGTGAGCCGGTCCCGCCGAGCCGTATGGGCACCCTGAGCCAGGTCCTCGCCGACGAGGCCGAGTACCACGCGTCCGAGCGGTTCGTCCGCGACCGGGAGTACTGGGCGGCCGAGCTGGCCGACTGGCCCGCGCGCCCGGACTCCGCGCACGAGGTGCCGGACATCCCGCGCGGCTTCGTGCGGGCGACCGGTCACCTCGACGCCACGGCGACGGACGGGCTCCGCACCCTCGCGCGGGGCGCGCGCACCGGCCTCGCGACGGCCGCGATGGCTGCCCTGTCGCTCTATGTGCACCGGCTCAGCGGCCGCGAGGAGGTGACGCTCGACCTGACCGTGACCGGCCGCGGCGCCGCCGCGCGCACCGTCCCCACGATGCTCGCCAACATCCTGCCGCTGCGGGTGCGCATGGACGGGCGGAGCACCCTGGAGGACCTGTTGCGCCACACCGTCGACAAGGCCAAGGGACTCCTGCGCCACCAGCGTTATCCGTACGGATACGTGGCGCGGGAGCTGAGGATCGCCCGGCGCCCCGAGGGGTTCGCGGACGACTGGGGCATCAACATCATGACGCACGACAAGGAGCTGCGCTTCGGCCCCTGCCCCGCGGTGCTGCACAACCTGTCCAACGGACCGGTCACCGGCCTGGGAGTGAACGTCTACGACCGGCCCACCGACGGCTCGCTGCGCATCGACTTCCAGGCGGACCCCGCCCTGTACTCCGCCGCGGACGTCACCGCCCACCATCAGCGCTTCATGGCGCTGCTGCGGACACTGGCGCAGGCAGAACCGATCCTGCCCCTCAAGGACATCGACCTCCTGACGGCCGGGGAACGCGCGGAGCTGCTGCGCACCGCGCGGGGCGCCGAGCACCCCGTCCCCGCCACGACGCTGCCCGAGCTGTTCGAGGCCCAGGTCCGGCGCGCCCCCGGCCGGACCGCCCTGGTCTGCGGCGACACGGAGCTGACCGGCGGTGAGCTCAACGCCCGTGCCAACCGCCTCGCCCACCAGCTCATCGCGCGGGGCGCCGCCCCCGAGACCCATGTGGCGGTCCTGCTGCCCCGTACGGCCGACTACGTGACGGCCCTGCTCGCCATCCTCAAGACGGGCGCGGCGTGTGTGCCGCTTGACCCGAGTCACCCGGCGGAGCGCATCCGCACGATGGTGGCCGACGCCCGTCCGCTGTGCGTGGTCACGACCTCCGCCGAAGCCACCCGTCTCGTCTGCGCCACGCCGACCCTGGTGCTCGACGAGGCGGCGACGGTGGCGGCGCTCGACGGGCGGGCGGCCACCGACCCCGGGGGCCGGGACCGGCCGCTGAGTCCGCGCCATCCCGCCTACGTCAGCTTCACCTCCGGCACCTCGGGGCGTCCCAAGGGTGTGGTCGTCGAGCACCGGCAGCTCACCCATCTCTACTTCGACCACGAGCGCGACCTGATCGCGCCGGACGCCGCGGCGGCGGGGCGCCGGCTGCGGGCCGCGCTCACCGCGTCGTTCTCGTTCGACACGTCCTGGGTGGGGCTGCTCTTCCTGGCCGCGGGACAGGAACTGCACCTCATCGAGGAGCCGGTGCGGCTCGACCCCGCCGCCCTCGTCGCCCAGGTGCGCGAGCGGCGCATCGACTTCCTCGACATCACGCCCTCCTTCCTCCGCCAGCTGCTGGCGGCGGGGCTCGTCGACGGCGCGGGGCACCACCCGCGCATGGTCATGATCGGCGGCGAGGCCCTCGACGCCGGGCTGTGGCAGCGGCTGCGCGCCTGCCCGACGACCGTCTTCCACAACTACTACGGACCCACCGAGTGCACCGTGGACGCGGTGTACCGCCGCATCACACCGGACGCGGAGCGTCCGGTCATCGGGCGCCCCGGGCACCATGTGCGGGCCTACGTACTCGACCACGCGCTGCGGCCCGTCCCGGCGACGGTGCCGGGCGAGCTGTATCTGGCGGGTGCGCAGGTGGCCCGGGGGTATCTGGGCAGGCCCGATCTGACCGCCGAGCGGTTCGTCGCCGATCCCTTCGGCGCGGCGGGCTCGCGCATGTACCGCACCGGCGATCTGGTGCGCTGGACGCACGACGGCGAGCTGGAATACCTCGGCCGCAACGACCAGCAAATCAAGGTGCGGGGCGTGCGCATCGAGCTGCCGGAGATCGAGGCCGTCCTCACCGGCCATCCGGACATCGCCCACGCGGCCGTGGCCGTTCAGGAGTCCGGCGGCGGCGCCACCGCCACGCAGACCCTGACCGCGCACATCGTGGCCGCCCGTGACGCGGCGGTGGACGGCCCCGGGGCGCACCCGGACTCCGTGGATCTGCGGGCCTGGGCCTCGGCGCAGCTGCCCTCCCCCATGGTGCCGTCCCGGTTCGTCGTCCACCGGGCACTGCCCCTGACCGTCCAGGGCAAGCTGGACCGCGCCGCCCTCGCCGCCGCGGCGGCCCCCGCGGCCCCGGTCGACGGCCGCCCGGCCACGAGCCCGCTGGAGAAGGAGCTGTGCGGCATCTTCTGCGATGTCCTCGACGTGCCGGACGTCAGCATCGACGACGACTTCTTCGCCCTGGGCGGCCACTCGCTCCTGGCCGCGCGGCTCACCGCCCGGGTCCGGACCGACCTGGGGGCCGAGCTGCTGCTCGGGGCGCTGTACCAGGCGCCCACGGTGGCCTCCCTGGCCAGACTCCTTGAGGACGGCTCCCCGCAGGACGCCTTCGAGGTGCTGCTGCCCCTGCGCACCACCGGCAGCCGGCCGCCGCTGTTCTGCGTGCACCCCGCGGGCGGCCTCGGCTGGTGCTACGCGACGCTGCCGCCGCACCTGCCCGCCGACGTCCCGGTGTACGCGCTCCAGGCGCGCGGCCTGCGCAGCGACGACCGGCCCGCGGCGTCCTTCCGGGAGATGATCGCGGACTACACCCGGCACATCCGCTCGGTCCAGCCGAGCGGGCCCTACCACCTGCTCGGCTGGTCCCTCGGCGGCGCCCTGGCCCACGCCATCGCCGTCCAGCTCCAGAGCGAGGGCGAGCGGGTGGACCTGCTGGCCATGCTGGACGCGCAGCCCATCGACCCGGCGGGGCACCTGCGCGCCGAGCAGGACTCGCGGCGCCTGACCAACCTCCTCCTGGAAGCGGCGGGGCAACTGCCGCAGCACCGTGTTCCCCGGCAGGACGGCATGGTCTCCGGGGCCGACGGTGTGCCGGTGGAGGCGCTGCGCGCGTCGTACGCCGAGCACGGGCTGGACGAGGTGCACCTCAAGGCGGCCACGGCGCTGATCAGCCACCACGCCACCCTGCTGCCCACCTTCACCGAAGGTGTCTTCGACGGTGACCTTGTCTACTTCCACGCCACCCGCGGCAAGCCCGACACCGCCCCCACCGGCCGCACCTGGCAGCCCTGGATCACCGGCCGCATCACCTCCCACGACACGGCCTGCACCCATCACGCCATGACCCAGGCGGAGAACATCGCCCTGACCGGCGACGTTCTCACCGAAGCCCTGGTGCCGGGCGACGCATGAGGCGCACCGACGGGGGCACATCAGGGGGCGACAAGGGGGCGACAACATGCCCGGCGATCCGTGAAAGAAACGCAACTTTTGTGTGTTTGTAAAGCGGAGTTAAGAGCACACGGTGTCCAGGAGGTTGATACACATGGTTCCCCTGCTTCTGGTTCTGCTGCTTGCTCTGATCCTCTTCGGCGCCGGTTTCGCGCTGAAGGCCCTGTGGTGGATCGCCGTGATCGTGCTGGTGGTGTGGCTTCTCGGCTTCATCGTCCGGCCCGCCGCGAGCGGTGGCCGCAGGAGCCGCTGGTATCGGTGGTGAGTGATGCCGTGAACTGATCACGGCACCGATGAAAAAGGGGCGGGCCCGGCCGGGTATGGCCGGGCCCGCCCCTTTTCGGCCGTACCGGACCCGCCCTTCCTCGACATGTGTCCCGGATACGGCATATGGGGCGAGCCCCGGGGTACCCGCTGCCACGTCGGCCCCCGTGGGCACAGCAGCGGGAACTCTGCGCCTCCACTCCCCGGGGGCCGACGCCGTGTGCGGGCTAGGATCCGGGCCATGGCTCTGACCTCGCGCGACATCGACCGCTTCGAGACGTCCATGCCTCGCCTCCAGGCCATCGCCTACCGCCTCCTGGGGTCCGCGAGCGACGCCGAGGACGCCGTGCAGGACACCTTCCTGCGCTGGCAGGCGGCCGACGTCGAGCGTGTCGAGGTGCCCGAGGCCTGGCTGACGAAGGTCCTCACCAACCTCTGCCTCAACCAGCTCGCCTCCGCCCGTGCCCGGCGCGAGACCTACGTAGGCCAGTGGCTGCCCGAGCCTCTGCTCGCCGGGGACCCGATGCTGGGCCCCGCCGACACCGCCGAGCAGCGCGATTCCCTCTCGTACGCCGTGCTCACGCTCATGGAGCGGCTCTCCCCCAACGAGCGGGCCGTGTACGTGCTGCGCGAGGCGTTCGGGCACAGCCACCGGGAGATCGCGGAGATCCTCGGCGTCAGCGAGGCCACGAGCCAGCAGATCGCGCACCGCGCCAAGAAGCACATCCAGGCGGGGCGGGCCCGCGCCGAGGTCGACGAGGCCGCCGCCCGGCGGGTCATCCAGGAGTTCCTGACCGCCGCCACCAGCGGCAGGACCGAGCCGCTCGTGCGGCTGCTCACCGAGGACGCGATCGCGGTCGGTGACGGCGGCGGAAAGATCCCCGCCCGCGCCAAGGCGTTCGAGGGCGCCCTCGCCGTCGCGACGTTCCTGCGGGGCCTGTTCCTGCCCGGCAAGGCCAAGCGGAACCTCGCGGGCGGCTCGCCGCACGTGTACACCACGACCGCCAACGGCGCCCCCGCGCTCGTCGCGGTGGTCGACGGGCGGGTCGTCGGCGTCACGTTCCTTGAGGTCACCGCCGAGGGCATCGCCGCCGTCCGCAGCCAGGTGAACCCCGACAAACTCGCGCGCGCGACCCGGCAGTGGGCCGCCGGTGACCACGGGCAGGAGGACTACCTGCTCCTCACGTTCTGAGGCCCCTCCAAGGCACCATCCACCCCCCCCAAGAGCTGTGTGACGTGCTTCATATCGCGTTCCTGTCAGGAAATCGCGGGCTGCCCGGTTCAGGTGGCGAACCCGCGTGAGACAGGAGCTCAGACATGCAGCACCGCATCATCGTCCTCGGAGCCGGTTACACCGGAGCGTTCGCCGCCGGGCGCCTCGCCCGACGGCTGCGCCGCGAGGACGTCTCCCTCACCCTCGTCAACGCCGAGCCCGACTTCGTCGAGCGCGTACGGATGCACCAGCTCGCGGTCGGCCAGGATCTCAGGCCCCGGCCCTACCGCGAGATGTTCGCCGGTACGGGCGTCACGCTGAAGCTCGCCACGGTCACCGGCATCGACGCCGACCACCGCACCGTCTCCGTCCTCGGCGCGGACGGCGCCGAGGAGCTCACGTACGACAACCTCGTCTACGCGCTCGGCAGCGGCTGGAACACCCAGGGAGTTCCGGGCACCGACGAGCACGCTCATGACATCGCGGGCCGCCCCGGCGCGCTCCGGCTGCGCGGACGCCTCGCCGAACTGGACGCCGGTGCGCCCGTGGTGGTCGTCGGCGGCGGTCTGACCGGCCTGGAGGCCGCGACCGAGATCGCCGAGACCCGTCCGGACCTGGATGTCGCCCTGGCCGCGCGCGGCGGGCTCGGCGAATGGCTCTCGCCCGCGGGCCGCCGCCACCTGCGCAAGGTCGTCGACAGGCTCGGCATCACGGTGCACGAGGACACGGCCGTGACGGAGGTGGCGGCCGACCACGTCACCACGGCCGACGGCGCCACCGTCCCCGCGGCGGTCACCGTGTGGACGACCGGCTTCGCGGTCCACCCCCTGGCCCGCGCCACCACCCTGGAGGTCACGGGCACCGGCCAGATCGTGGTCGACGGCACCATGCGCTCCGTCTCCCACCCGGAGGTGTACGCGATCGGCGACGCGGCCCTGGTGCGGGGCCCCGGCGGCACACCGCTCCGGATGTCGTGCGCCTCGGGCACCCCGACCGCCTGGCAGGCGGCCGACTCCATCGCGGCCCGCCTGACCGGCGGAAAGCTGCCGAACGCCCCGCTGCGCTACTTCAACCAGTGCGTCTCGCTCGGCCGCAGGGACGGCCTCATCCAGTACGTCACCGCCGACGACCGCGCCGTGCGCGCCGCCCTGACGGGCCGGCTCGCCGCCCTGTACAAGGAGACGATCTGCAAGGCCGCGGCCTGGGGTGTGGCCAACCCGACGTTCGGCATGCCGGTCCGGCGCCGCCCGGTGCTGCGGCAGGCGGCCGGGACGGCATCGGCCCTGCGCGCGGGGGCGTGACCGGGCGGATCAGGACGCCACGGCGCCCTGGAACCACTTGAGCAGTTCCAGGGCAGCCGGACTCGCCGCGTCGAAGGTCTGCCACCGCACCTCGTCGGGCAGCTCGGCGCCCCAGGCACGGACCCCCTGGCAGCGGAAGCAGAAGGCGATCTCGAAGAGCATCTCGGCGGCGCCGTGCGCCCGGATGCCCCAGCCCGGCAGGAAGCAGCGGTGGGCCTCGCCCTCGGGCAGCGCGGCGACAGCACGGACATGCCTCAGTGCCCCTCGGCCCCGCCGCTGTCAGGTGCTGATGGTGGTGACGGCGTCGAGGCCGTAGGTGCGGGCGTAGCCGTTCTCGGTGCCCACCAGCAGGTCGACGATCTCGAAGTAGCGGTCCCAGAAGGGGGTTTCGCGCAGGGCGTCGATGAGGAGCTGGTAGGCGCCGTGGTCGTCGGCCTCCCAGACCCAGACGTCGGTGACGCGGGTGGAGTAGAACTCCGTGTCGTAGAAGCGTGACCGTACGCCGGTGGTCTTGGCCTCGATGGCGGGGATGACCTGGGTGACGAAGGTGTCGACGCGTTCCGCGGGGGTCATCGCGAGCCACTCGGGGTTGGTCTTGACGAGCATGAACGCGGTGACGGGCGGCGGGGTGGTGGTCTGTTCGGCGGGCATGGTGCTGCCTTCCGGGGAGAGAGGGGTGATCGGTCCGGGGTCGCGGTACGTCAGCCGACGAGCGCGAACTTCAGGGTCCGGGCGCACCACTCCTCGAAGGTGGTGGGGG
>NZ_JASKYR010001329.1:0-875 GCF_041028215.1 Streptomyces flavofungini | reverse complement strand
GGTGAGGACGGTTCCGGTGCCCGTGCGCGGGTCGAAGAGTGCGTAGACCGGGATGCCGACCAGGGGGTAGTCGCGCATTTTGGTGACCCAGTCGTTGTCCGGGTTGGAGCGGGAGACGATCTCGATGGCGGCGATGACGGAACGCGGCTCGATGGACCCCTCGACGTTCAGGTCCTGCCAAGCGATCACCATGACATCGGGATGCCGCATGATCCCCTCGGCTTCGTCCTCCACGTCGGGCGTGCCGTTGTGCGCCAGGAGGTCGTCGGGCATGACCTTCTCCAGGCGGCGGCTCACATGGGCGGCCGTCACTTCGTGCGGCCCTCCCGGCGACATCATGTCGTGCACGATCCCTTCCTTGGTCACCTCGAACTTGCCGGGGAGGGTGTCGTCCATGGTGCGGATGAAGTCGCGCATGGCCCGGTAGAGGTGAGAGCTGTTCTCGGCTGTTGCGCTGTTGTGGGCGATGGTCACGGCGCTCGCTCCTCGCATGGGGCCGGGGGCCAGGATCGTTGCTCTCATGCTAGGCGTGGCCTGGGCCGGTGAGGCGGCACTCGCCGCAGTGGCCTGGTCCGGGGGCGCGGAAGGCGCGGTCGCAGGTGTCGCAGTTCTGGAGTGGTTCAGGGCGGGCGGAGACCGGAGCAGCCGGAAGGGGTGGAGGCAGCAGCTTGGTGAGGCGGTGCGCGAGCAGTCCCGCCGGGTATTCCAGGTCGTCCGGGAGGCTCGCGGTCAGGGTGCGGCGTACGGCGTCGGGGGCGGCCCCGCGTTCCAGCCAGGCGGCGACGGCGGGGGTGAGGCGGCGGACGTCCCGCTCGGCGAGCAGCAGCCGGGGCTCGTGGCGGGGCAGGTCCGCGAGGAGCGTGGTGGCGGTGCGG
>NZ_JASKYR010001328.1:0-1259 GCF_041028215.1 Streptomyces flavofungini | reverse complement strand
CACCCGAGGGCGGGCGATCCTTGCGGCCTGAGTGGTGTTCTCGCAGATCACCACCCGTGCGCCGGAGTCGGTCAGGACCCAGGCCAGCTCCTCGTCGCCCGCCGTCGGGTAGACCGGGACCACCACCGCGCCCGTCGCCAGCGTGCCGAAGTCGCCGGTCGGCCGCCCACTCGGCCAGGAGGGCCAGGGTGGCGGGCAGTTCGGACGGGGCGATGGGGTCCTTCCGCGGCTGCTGCATGCGTACGACGCTAGGGAGGCGGACCGGTCAGGGGCATGACGGGAAACGTCAGCGGTGCTGGCCCGGGCGCTCAACACGGCGCTACCGTCGTGTCATGGCCAGGGGGACGATCACCGTGCACCATGTGCGGGCCGTGCTGCGCGGCGCCGAGCGGCGCGGTGTGGACACCGTTCCGCTGCTGCGCGGGGCCGAGATCCCGCCGCTGCTCCTCGGGGACGACCGGGCCCGGGTCACCGCCCCGCAGTTCGCCCGTCTCTTCCGGGAGCTGTACCGCGCGACGCAGGACGAGTTCCTCGGTCTCGGGTCCGCCGTCAGCAGGCCCGGCACCTTCGCGATGATGTGCCAGGCCTCGCTCGGCTGCCGGGACCTGGGGGCGGCGGTGGAGCGCGGCGTCACCTTCTACGGCCTCTTCCCCGAAGGCCCCGACCTCGCCCTGGAACGCCGGGGCGACGAGGCCGTGTTCAGCGTCCGCAACGACCTCGCGCAGGACTACTTCCTCGCCGAGTGCCTCGTCATCATCTGGCACCGCCTCTGCAACTGGCTGATCGGCCGCCGCATCCCGCTGCGCGGCGCCGAGTTCGGGCATCCGCCGCCTCCGCACAAGGCCGAGTACGAGCTGCTCTTCGGCTGCCCGGTGCGCTTCGGCGCCGACCGCACCGGTGCCGTGTTCGCCGCGCACTGGCTGGACGCCCCGCTGGTCAGGGACGAGGCGGAGCTGGACGAGATGCTCCGCCGCGCCCCCTTCGAACTGCTCACCCGGCACGAGTACGGCACCACGGTCGCCGAGCAGGTGCGCCGCGTCCTGGCCCGCGCGCTGCGCACCTCGCCCCGGCTGCCCTCGCTCGGCGAGAGCGGGGTGCGGCAGTCCACCGTGGCGGACGAGGTCGGGCGGCACCCCGTGCGCSCCCACGACSACGAGGCCGCCGCCSTCSTGMAGCMCGACGCCCGCATGGCCGASSTGCTGCGCCGCGCGCTCTACGCCCGTGTCGCACCGCCCACCCATGACCTCGCGGTGCCGGAC
>NZ_JASKYR010001327.1:0-1265 GCF_041028215.1 Streptomyces flavofungini | reverse complement strand
CGCCTCTACTCCCCGGAGCTGCGCGGCGCCTTCGCCCTGCACTGGCTGGCCGTCGACCGGTCCGTGCTCGCCTCGGACTCGGCCTGGACCGAGCGGGGCCGCACCGTCCCCGCAGACCAGCTCACCGCACGGCTCGCGGGCCCCGGGCTGCCGCTGCCGGACGGCCGCGCCGCCCTGCCCGTACACCCCTGGCAGATCCGGGAGCTGCGGCACCGCCCTGTCGCCGCTCGCCTCCTCGATGCCGGGCTCCTCCAGGACCTCGGCGCGCACGGCACCCCCTGGCACCCCACCTCCTCGGTGCGCACCCTCTACCGCTCCGACGCGACCGCCATGCTCAAGCTCTCGCTGGGCCTGCGCATCACCAACTCCCGCCGCGAGAACCTCCGCAAGGAACTCCACCGGGGCGTCGAGGTCCACCGTCTGCTCCGCACCGGTCTCGCCGAGCAGTGGCAGGCCGCCCATCCCGGCTTCGACGTGATCCGCGACCCCGCCTGGCTCGCCGTCACCGGACCGGACGGCACGCCGGTCCCCGGGCTCGACGTCATGATCCGGCACAACCCCTTCGGCCCCGGCGACGACGCCACCTGCGTGGCCGGGCTCGTCTCACCCCGCCCCGCGCCCCGGCACACGGACCACGACCACCAGCCGGTGCGCTCCCGGCTCGCCGAGATCGTCACCAGGCTCGCCGGGCAGACCGGACATCCGCGCGGCGCCGTCGCCACCGAGTGGTTCCTCCGCTACCTCAAGACCGTCGTCCGCCCCGTGCTCTGGCTGGACAGCGAGGCAGGCGTCGCCCTGGAGGCACACCAGCAGAACACGATCATCCTGCTCGACCCCGACGGCTGGCCCGTGGGCGGCCGCTACCGCGACAACCAGGGCTACTACTTCCGCGAGTCCCGGCGCGCCGAACTGGAGAAGCGCCTCCCCGGCATCGGCGGGCAGAGCGACACCTTCGTCTCCGACGAGGTGACGGACGAGCGGTTCGCCTACTACCTCGGCATCAACAACGTCCTCGGCCTCATCGGGGCCTTCGGCGCCGAACGCCTCGCCGACGAGCGCCTGTTGCTCGCCGCCTTCCGCCGCTTCCTCGGCGGTGTCGCCGCGGGCCCCGACAGACTGCGCACCTCCCTGCCCGCGACGCTGCTCGACTCACCCGTGCTGCGGTGCAAGGCCAACCTCCTGACCCGGCTGCACGGGCTCGACGAGCTCGTCGGCCCCGTCGACACCCAGTCCGTCTACGTCACCATCGCCAATCCCCTCCACCC
>NZ_JASKYR010001326.1:0-1366 GCF_041028215.1 Streptomyces flavofungini | reverse complement strand
CTCCCGCATAGACTCCAAAACTAGCAGCGCTAATTAAAGAAGCAGTGGAAGACCCGAGCAACGATCCGGAGCCGTATCGTGCGCACCGTCCATTTCGCCGCCGCCCGCCGCACCCCCATCGGGAGACTGCGCGGCGCCCTCTCCGCCGTCCGCCCCGACGACCTCGCCGCGGGCGTCGTACGCGGACTGCTCGCCGACATCCCCGCGCTCGACCCCGCGCGGATCGACGACATCTACTGGGGCGCCGCCAACCAGGCGGGCGAGGACAACCGCAACGTCGCCCGGATGGCCGCCCTCCTCGCGGGCCTGCCGGACTCGGTGCCCGGCGCGACCGTGAACCGGCTCTGCGCCTCGGGACTGGAAGCCGTCACCACCGCCGCCCGCACCATCGCGGCGGGCGAGGCCGACATCGTCCTCGCGGGCGGCTCGGAGTCCATGAGCCGCGCCCCCTTCGTGCTGCCCCGCCCCGACGAGGCGCTCCCGCGACGCATGGAGACCGCCGACACCCGCCTCGGCTGGCGCCTGACCAACCCCAGGATGAAGGAGCTGCACGGCGTCCTCGCCATGGGCGAGACCGCCGAGGAGGTCGCCGAGCGCCACGGCATCTCCCGCGAACGGCAGGACACCTTCGCGCTCCGCAGCCACCAGCGCGCCACGGCCGCCCGCAAGAACGGCCACTTCGACCACGAGCTGCTCCCGGTCACCCGGCCGGACGGCGTGGTGGTCGAGGAGGACGAGTGCGTGCGCGAGGACACCTCGTACGAGAAACTGAGCGGCCTGAAGCCGGTCTTCCGCAAGGGCGGCACGGTCACCGCGGGCAACGCGTCGCCCATGAACGACGGCGCCGCGGGCCTGCTGCTGGTCAGCGAGGAGGCGCTGAACGACCTCGGCCTCGAATCCCTCGGCCGGTACGCCGCGGGAGCGTCGGCGGGCGTGCACCCCGATGTCATGGGCCTCGGCCCCGTCCCCGCCACCCGCAAGGTGCTCGGCAGGCTCGGCTGGAGCGTCGGCGACATCCAGGAGGCGGAGTTCAACGAGGCGTTCGCCGCGCAGGCGCTGGCCAGCGTCGACGCCCTCGGCTTCGATCCGGACCTGGTCAACCCCTCCGGCGGCGCCATCGCGCTCGGCCACCCCCTCGGCTGCTCGGGCGCCCGCATCCTCACCACCCTGCTGCACCGCATGCGCCGCACCGGTGCCATGCGCGGCCTCGCCACCATGTGCGTCGGCGTCGGCCAGGGCAGCGCGCTCCTCGTCGAGCGCGACTGACCCCGCGCGGGCGCACCCCTCCCGCCGACCGGTGCGCCCGCGCCGCCCGGCAGCAACACGCACCACCGGCAGCAGCAAGAACCACCGCAAGGCCGCACGG
>NZ_JASKYR010001325.1:0-1206 GCF_041028215.1 Streptomyces flavofungini | reverse complement strand
GCGCACGGCGGGCCCGGCGGGGCGAGGGGTCCCGGCGCGGGGCCGTACCCGGTCGGGGGCGTCGTCTTCGGCCGCCGCCCGTGCCGCCGCTCCGGCGGTCGCCGCTGCGCCTGCTGGGTCACCGGGGAGGCTCCGTTCGCTCCGCTCGCGCGCGGAGTCCGTGGAAGACCGCTCCGAACGCGCTCAACGCCCGCTGTACGTGCGGCAGTTCCAGCGGCTCGGGGGCGTCGAGAGCCGCCAGGCGCTCCTCGGCCGTCGTGCCGAGGAACGGTGACGTGGACAGCCGTACGCGCAGCGCGTCCAGGTCGTCGCCGAAGCGGTGACCGCCCGGCGCGGGCATGCCGAGCCGTCCGCCGAGGAAGTCCTCCAGGTCCTGCGCGTCCCGTACGCCCCACGCGGCGAGGCCGGGCCGCAGGGGGCCGAGGTCGGCGTAGAGGTGCCGGCCCGCCCGGGGCGGCCTGGCCAGGGCGCCGACGGCGAGCACGGCGCGCTGCGCGGCGGCGGCCACGCGCGCGTGCAGGCGTACGGCGGCGGCCAGCCGCCCGGTGACGTCGTCCGGTTCACCGAGCGCGTACGCCGCCGCCGCGGCGGCCGGTGCGCCGAGGCAGGCGCCGAGCGCGGTCAGGACATCCAGGGTGCGGGCCCGCAGGCCCGCGCCCCGGGCGTCCGGGGGAAAGCGGGCGACGGCGGCGGGCAGCGCGGCGGGCAGGAAGGCGCCGGTGAGGTCGCTGAGGACGGTGACCCGGGCGTGGTCCATCTCGGCGGGGCTGACCAGGACCGTCTCGCCGGGGTGGTGCAGGGTGTCGCGCCAGGTCTCGTCGCTGACGACGTGCAGCCCCTCGCCGGACGCCGCCTCGACGGCCTCGTGCAGCAGTTCGGGGGGCGGCACGGTGGCGGTCGGGTCGTCGGCCACGCCGAGCAGCAGCAGCCGGGGGTCGCCGCCCTCGGCCCGGACGCGGCGGACGGTCTCCAGGAGGGCGTACGGGTCGGGGACGCCGCCGCTCTCGGCGGGTATCGGCACGTGGTAGACGCCCCGGCCGAGCAGCCGGGCCTGCGGGGCCCACCAGGCCGGGCAGGGTCTGGGCAGCAGGACGTCGCCGCCGACGGCCGCGGTGAGGGCGAGCAGCAGGGCGGGCGCGCCCGGGGCGGCGGCGAGGTGGCCGGGCCCGGCGGGCAGTCCGCGGCGGGCCCAGTAGCCGCTCACGG
>NZ_JASKYR010001324.1:0-1342 GCF_041028215.1 Streptomyces flavofungini | reverse complement strand
CACCGTGACCGTCACCGCCGACGGCGAGAGCCGCACCCACCGCGAGCCCTTCCTGTCCTGGCTGGAGAAGGACCTGGCGGCGCTGCGCACCGAAGTGCCCGAGCTGCCCTTCGAGTTCGCCCTCGGCTGGGTGGGCTGCCTGGGCTATGAGCTCAAGGCCGAGTGCGGCGGCGAGGCCGCCCACCGCTCCCCCGACCCCGACGCCGCCCTCGTCTTCGCCGACCGCGCCCTGGTCCTGGACCACCGCACCGGCACCGGCCACCTGCTGGCACTGGCCGAGGACGGCGACGAGAGCGCCGCGCGCGCCTGGCTCGCCGAGGCCGCCGCCGCCCTGAGCGCCCTCGCCGGACAGCCGCCCGAGCCGTGCCCTCCGGCACCGACGTGCACGGCGGGACCCGTGGAGCTGCGGCACGACCGCGACGCCTACCTCAAGCTCATCGACGTCTGCCAGCAGGAGATCGCCGCGGGCGAGACCTACGAGGTGTGCCTGACGAACATGGCCGAGGTCGACACCGACCTGGACCCCTGGCAGGCCTACCGCGCCCTGCGCCGGGTCAGCGCCGCCCCCTTCGCCGCCTACCTGCACTTCGGGCCGCTCGCGGTGCTCTCCAGCTCCCCGGAACGGTTCCTGCGCATCGACCGGCACGGCGCCATGGAGTCCAAGCCCATTAAGGGCACCCGCCCGCGCGGCAGCACCGAGGCGGAGGACGCCCGGCTCATCGAGTCCCTGGCGACCTGCGAGAAGGACCGCGCGGAGAACCTGATGATCGTCGACCTGGTCCGGCACGACCTGGGCCGGTGCGCCGAGGTCGGCTCGGTCGTCGCCGACCCGGTCTTCCAGGTGGAGACCTACGCGAGCGTCCACCAGCTCGTCAGCACCGTACGGGCTCAACTGCGCGCCGACAGCAGCCCGGTGGCCGCGGTACGGGCCGCCTTCCCCGGCGGGTCGATGACCGGCGCCCCCAAGATCCGCACCATGCAGGTCATCGACCGGCTCGAAGGCGGGCCGCGCGGCGTGTACTCGGGCGCGATCGGCTACTTCTCGCTGACCGGCGCGGTGGACCTGTCCATCGTCATACGCACCCTCGTCCTCAGCGGCGGACGGCTGCGCTACGGCGTCGGCGGCGCCATCATCGCGCTGTCCGACCCGGCGGCCGAGTACGAGGAGACCGCGGTCAAGGCCACCCCGCCGCGAGGAGCCCGGCCACGGCCTCGCCCCGAGCGCCGCCGACGCGGAACCGGACCTGTCCCCGGCCCCGCACCCGGCACACGGCGAGTCCTCCCTCGCCCGCTGAACCCCGACGGGAGCCGCCCGCCGCGCGCGGACGGCTCCCGYMSGGGT
>NZ_JASKYR010001323.1:0-1419 GCF_041028215.1 Streptomyces flavofungini | reverse complement strand
CGCCCTCACCGCTCGGCGCCTTCTTCGGGCGGACCTTCCGCGGGGACTGGGCCGGTTCCGCGCAGGCCGCGCTCTGGCCCTTCGCGCTGCTGCTCCTCAGCGGCCTCGCGCTCGCCGTCCCGTCGTACGGGCAGGACGACGAAGCGGTGGTCGGCTTCACCGACCGGCTGCGGGTGGCCCTCGCGCTGCTGCTCCAGTCGGTCGGCGGCGGCTTCGAGCTCTCGGGGCGCGAGACGCGGCCCGGCACGGGCGGCTCCGGCGGCCTCGGGGACTCCGGCGGTCTCGGGGACTCGGACGGCTTCGGCGACTCCAGCGGCTTCGGTGACTCCGGCGGCTTCGGCGACGCGGGCGGCTTCGGCTCGGGCTCCGGCTCCTCGTCCGCGATGGAGGGCGCCGCCTCCCTGCACCTCATCCCGCTCACGGCGACCGTGCTGTGGCTCGTGGCGCTGTTCATCGGCGTACGCGTGCTGCGTGGCCGCATCCTCGCGCGGCAGCCCGGCCAGGGCGGCGCACCGGGCGCCACGGCCGGTCTGGAGGCCGCCGTCCGCGTCGCGCTCCTGGTGGCCCTCAGCACGCTCGGCCTCGCCCTCTTCGCCCAGCCGGAGATCGAGGGCATCGAACTCTCCTCGGCCCCGGCGCTCTCCGCGCTCGGCGCGCTGGTCCTCGCCCTCGTCGTCGCCTGCGCGGTGCTCCGCAGGGACGGCGCGAACTGGAGCGCGGGGGCCGTCCAGCGCCCCGGCGTCCAGGCCCTTCTGCGGGCCGCCGGAACCGCCGTACGCGCCCTCGTCATCGTCCTTGCGCTCTGCTCGGTCGTCGCTTTCATCAGCCTCACCCAGATCGACGACCTGGAGCGGGCCACCAACCTGGACGGCGACGACGACGTCTCGCCACTCCTGCTCGCGCTGCTCATCCTGCCGAACCTCGCGGTCACCGCGCTCGGCCTCGGCTGGGGCGCCGCGTCCGAGGTCGCCGTGCGCGGCAGCAACTCGTTGTACGGCGGCGGCTCCAAGAGCGAGACCTTCGGCCTCTCCGAGCTGGGCGACGTCACCAACGACTGGGCCGTCGTCGGCGCTCTCGCACTCGGCCTGGTCTGCGCGCTGACCATCGGCGTCCTGGCCGCGCGGCGCTGCGCGGGACGGGGCGAACAGCTGCTCGCGGGCGGCGTCTTCTTCGGGCTCGTCCTGCTGCTCGCCGGGCTCGGCGGGCTCCGCGTCGAGGTGTCAGGAGCGGCCACCGGCGGCACCGGGCTCGGGTCATCGAGCGGCGACGGCAGCGTGGAGGTCGGGCTCAGCGTGCCCGAGATGCTGCTCTTCGGGCTGCTGTGGATCTTCGCCGCCGTGCTGATCGCGCCGTACCTGCTGCGGATGACGGGCCAGGGCGGCGGTCCGGCCGCGCCCACGTACGCGCCCGGCATGCCGC
>NZ_JASKYR010001322.1:0-1574 GCF_041028215.1 Streptomyces flavofungini | reverse complement strand
CCCTTACCCCTCCCATGCCTGAATCCGGAAGGAGCCGCAGCATGCGCGCCCAACTGGCCCGTATCGACGCGGTACTCGTCCAGGCCGTCATCGCCGCCGCCCTGTCCTTCGCCCACCTGCACGACGTCGCCTCGGCGGCCGGACAGGACGGGTGGAAGGCGTGGGCCTACCCGGTCTCGGTCGACCTGCTGCTCGTCGCCGCCTGGCGCCGACTGCGGACCGGTGACGCCAAAGCCGCGGGTTGGTGCTGGTTCGTCATCGCGCTCGTGGCCTCCCTGGGCGCGAATGTCGCCACCGCCGGTCTGCTCGACCTGGACCATGTCCCGGCCTGGCTCCGCATCCTCGTCGCGGGGTGGCCTGCGGTCGCCTTCCTCGGCGGGACGCTCCTCGCGCACTCGGCGCCGCTCGCGCCGGACGCGGTCGAGGAACGGGGGCCCGAAGGCACCGATGCCCCGGACTCCCCGCCGCCACCGGTCACCGCTCCGGCCCCGACTCCTCCGCCCGCCGTGCCCGTCCCGGCCGCCCTGGTCGACCACGCCCGCAAAGTGGCCACCGAGCACCACGCCCGTACCGGCACGGCTATCGACACCACCACCCTGCGCGCCCGCCTCGGCGTCCCGATGCCCATGGCCGACGCCATCGCCGCTCACCTCTGAAAGCACTCCAACCTCTGAAGGGAGATCTACATGAGCGTCAACCGTCGCTTCCGCTCCGTCATCCGTATCGGTCCCGTCCAGGTCGGTACCGCGTACGACGGCCGTGGCCGCGAGAAGCACACCGCCGCCTGCACGGCCCCGCGCTGCGGCTTCTCCGCCGACTACGACAGCCGCGCCGCCGCCGAGCTGGCCGCCCGCACCCACCGCTGCCCCGTCCGCTGAAAGGACCCGCTCCCGTGACCGTCAGCCTGCCGCTCGTGTTCGTCCTCGGCTTCTTCGCCTGGGGAGCGGTCAAGTTCCTCGGCGTTCGCACGTGGATCGTCGTCGTGATCGCCCTGTTCGGCTTCTGGCTCTCGCACACCTTCATGGCCCCGGCCATCGAATCCGGTACGCGCTCCGGCGTGGACGCCGTAAACGGCTCACATGCCTAGACGAGTAGGTAAGAAGATCCTCGCTGTGTTCCTGCCCAAGTACCCCGACAGTCCGACGCCGCCGCCCGTCCACCCCCACACCGTGGCCGACCCGGTCCCCGCGCGGCGGTCCGCGCCCCAGATCTCCGTCACTACCGGAGCGGTCGTGGCCGTCCTCGTCGGTGGCGTCGTGCTGACCGCGCTCTTGGCCGCCGTCGCCGTGTCGGCCATCTCCGTCGCGGTGTGCGCCGTCGTCATCCGCTCGATGCTCCGCGACCAGCGGCACCGCTAGTCGCCAGTACCCCCAGGCCCCCGGGGCGGCCCTGATACCGCCAAGCATCCGCCGCCCCGGGGGCCCTGTCCCTCCTGACCGAAGCCAGAAGGAGAAGCCATCATTACCCGCGCCACCCCGCCCCCGCTCCGCGAACTCGGTCAATTGGCCGCAACCGGCACCATGCCCGCGCTCCTGCGTCAGCTCTCCGGCCTCGGCGGCTGCACGCACCCGATC
>NZ_JASKYR010001321.1:0-969 GCF_041028215.1 Streptomyces flavofungini | reverse complement strand
CGGAGGAGAGACCGGCCGCGGCCACGAGCAGCAGCGAGCCGAGCAGCCGAGTCGGTGTCTGGCGCATCCCCGGAAGCGTTCTCACGCGGGTTCCCGGAAACGTTCTCGTGTGCGTTCTCACGTCTGTTCTCACCAGCGGGTCCCTTCGGCGAACTGTCGGTGAAGGTGGCGCAACTGTGGTGCACAGCAATCGAACGGTCCCCATTGGTAACCCCGGGTCCATAAGGGGTCAAGGGGTGTAGACCATCTGTCCGAGGAGTCGGTGCGAGAATCCCGGCATGGCGGAAATCATCCAGCGCGACGGGACCTGGACCTTCGACGGGGAGACGCTGCGCCTCGTGCCCGGGCACGACAAGAGCGTGTCGCTGCTGCGCAAGACGCTCGGTGAACTGGCCGTGCCGCTGGGCGCGTTGGCGGGCATCGCCTTCGAGCAGGGCAAGAAGGCGGGCCGGTTGCGGCTGCGGCTGCGCGACGGCGCCGACCCGCTGCTCCAGGCGACGGGCGGCCAGCTCATGGACGCCTCGGACCCCTATCAGCTCACGGTGGAGCCGGACCGGTACGGCGTCGCGGAGTACCTCGTCGACGAGGTGCGCAACGCCCATCTGATCGAACAGGTCCCGGCCGCCCCCTGCGACGCCTACCTCCTCGCGGGCCCCTCCGTGCCGCTCTCGGTCTCCGCGGGGGACGGCACCGCGAGCTTCGACGGCGACCACGTACGCCTGGAGTGGAACTGGAAGACCGAGGAGGCGAAGTCGGCGGTCGGCACCCGGTCCCTGGCGCTCGCCGACATCGAGGCGGTGGAGTGGCAGCCCGCGGCCGGTCTGGAGAACGGCTGCCTCCGCTTCACCGTACGGAACGCCCCGACCAAGGCCCCGCCGAAGTACGACCCGAACGCCGTGGAGCTCTGGGGCTTCAAGAAGGACCCGCTGATGGCCCTGGTCGCCGCCGCCGTGCAGGCCCGCCTCCCGC
>NZ_JASKYR010001320.1:0-1248 GCF_041028215.1 Streptomyces flavofungini | reverse complement strand
CGGGGGTGCGCACGAGGCGGCGTACGTGGCGGTGGCCCGCCCGGAGCAGGACGGCGCGTCCGGCAGGGTGCGGGGGCTCGGCGAGCAGTGCCGGAAGGGCGTCGGCGGTGCCGGTGCCCTCGATGTCGACGCAGGTGACGTCGGAGTGGGGGCATTCGGCGGCGAGGACCTGGGCGTAGCCGAGGATGCCTGCAGCGTGGGGGTTGTCGTCGTGGGCACCGGCGGTGACGACCGTGACGCGGGGTCCGGTGCCGTGGGCGCGGAAGAGGGCGAGGACGCCGTCGCGCAGGGCGGTTTCGAGGTCGTGCGGGCGGTCGAGTCCGCCGAGGTGGTACAGGTGCCGCACGGGCTGGGCGAGCAGTTGCGCCGGGTCGTCGCGGTCGAGGCGGACGAGGCGGGCGCCGGGGTGGTGACGGAGTAACGCCTGGGCGAGGGCGCCGGGTTCACCGGCGGTGAGGACGGCCACCTCGTGGCCCTCGGCGGCGGGAGTGCGGTGTGCGGGCTCGGGGAGTTCTTCCGGGCACCACACGGGCTGGTGGAATCCGAGTTCCGGGATGTCCTCGCGGCGGGTGTGCCCGGATCTGGCGGAGCCGCCGGGTATCAGGTCGCCGCCGGGTATCAGGTCGCTGCCGGGTATCAGGTCGCTGCCGGGTATCAGGTCGCTGCCGGGTATGAGGTCTCTCGCGGGGGTGTGCGGAGGGCCGGTGGGTGCCGACTCCGGGCGCGGTGACCCCGTACGCCCGGCCGTGCCGCGTGGCGTCGGCCCCGGTATCCAGTACCGCTTGCGTGCGAACGGGTAGGTGGGCAGGCCGATGCGGCGGGCGCCGCTGTCCGGCCACTGGGCGTGGGCGCCCCGGGCCCACAGCCGTGCGGCCTCGGTGAGGTCGCCGTCGGCCAGCGCGCGGGCCAGGCGCTCGGTCGCGCCGGTGTCCGGCGCGCGGCGGCCCTGGGCGGTGTCGTGGAGCGCGATGCCCGCGCCGTCGATGTCCGCGCTCCCGGCACCCTCGCCCTCGACGCCGTCGCCGACCGCCCTGAACACCGCCTGTACGTCGCTGAGTCGACGGGCCGTGAAGGCCAGGCGGACGTCGAGCTGCTCCCTGCCGACGCGGAGGGTGTGGGCGAGGTCGGCCAGGGACAGGGCCGGTGCGGCGCCCGCGCGGGCCAGCTCACGGAGGGTGGTGCTGCCGGAGACGGTGGTGGCGAGGCCGAGGCGTTCGCTGAGTCCGGCGAGTTCGGCCGCGCCCAGGC
>NZ_JASKYR010000132.1:0-12343 GCF_041028215.1 Streptomyces flavofungini | reverse complement strand
GAGCTGCGCGGGTTCTAACCCGCGATCCCGCGCAGCTCCGCGTCCGGCGGCAGCACCCTGACCAGCTTGCGGTTGACGAACTCCCGCATGCCGAGCTGCGAGAGCTCGCGGCCGTAGCCGGAGCGCTTGATGCCGCCGAACGGCAGGTCGGGCTGGGTCGAGGTCGGGTGGTTGACCCAGACCATGCCGGTCTCGACGCGCTCGGCCACCCGGCGCCCGCGCGCCTCGTCCGCGCAGAACACCGACCCGCCGAGCCCGTACTGGCTGTCGTTGGCGAGCGCGACGGCCTCGTCCTCGTCGGCCACCCGGTACACGACCGCGGCGGGCCCGAAGAGCTCCTCGGCGTAGGCGCGCATGCCCGGCTTGACGCCGGTGAGGACCGTGGCCTCGACGAAGGCACCCGGACGGTCGATCCGGTGGCCGCCGGTGACCAGCTCCGCACCCTGCTCGACCGTCTCGCGGATCTGGTCGGCGAGGTCCGAGGCGGCCTGCTCGGAGGAGAGCGGGCCCAGGGTGGTCGCCTCGTCCGCGGGATCGCCCGGCCGCAGCGCCTCGAACGCGCGCCGCATCCCGGCCACGAAGTCGTCGTACACGTCGGCGAGGACGATGAACCGCTTCGAGGCGACACAGCTCTGGCCGGTGTTCGCCATCCGGCCCGCCACCGCCGCCCGCACCGTGCGCTCCAGGTTCTCGCCGTCCAGGACGATGAAGACGTCGCTGCCGCCGAGTTCGAGGAGGCTCGGCTTCATGTTCCGCCCGGCGCGCTCGGCGACCCGGGCGCCCGCGCCCTCGCTGCCGGTCAGGGAGGCGCCCCGGACGACCGGGCTGTCGATGATCCGCGCGATCTCGTCGTGCCCGACGAACAGGTTCGTGTATACGCCCTCGACATCCTCGACGCCCTGGGCCGCCGCCGCGTCACGGAACAGCGTCTCCAGGGCGAGCGCCGACTGCGGACAGATGCCCGCGTGCTTGACCAGCACGGTGTTGCCGAGCACCAGGTTGGGCTCGGCGAAGCGGACCACCTGGTAGAGCGGGAAGTTCCACGGCATGACGCCGAGCAGGACACCGAGCGGCTCGCTGAGCAGGTACGCCTCGCCCTCCTCGACGTCGAGCGGCTCGGCGGCGGCGAAGTCCGGACCGTGCTCCGCGTAGTACTCCAGGATCGAGGCGGCGAGGTCGACCTCGCCGCGCGCCTCGGAGATGAGCTTGCCCATCTCCAGGGTGATGAGCTGGGCAAGCTCCTCCTTGCGCTCCCGCATGAGGGCCGCCGTCCGCCCGACCACGGCCGCGCGCTCGGCGATGGGCCGCTCGCGCCACGCCCTGAACGCGTGATCCGCGGTGGCCAGCGCGGCGTCGACCTCCTCGCCCTCGATGGACGGGAACTCGGCGAGGGTCTCCCCGGTGTACGGGTTCACGGTCGCGAACGAGCTTGTGCGCTGCTCTGACATGCGGTCTCCAGGGCGAGGGGGTCCGGGCGCAGGGCGGAACGTCACGTTCCGCCCCATTTCAGGGTTGCCCTTCGACGGCGGTGCAAACGCCGGAACCGCCGGAGATGTGCGGTCTGGCCGCGGGCGCTCCGTCAGGCCCGCAGCCAGACCGCGGTGTCCTGTGGCAGCCGCCCCCGCGGGGACAAGGGACCGCTGGCCAGCAGGAGTTCTGTGTCGGCGGGCAGCGTCACCTCGGCGGGTCCGAAATTGACCAGACAGATCCAGGTGGTGCCGTCCCGTTCGGAGGTACGGGCGAAGGACAGGACACGCGGCTCGTCGGAGCGCAGCCGGTGCAGCGGCCCGGCGTCGCCGAAGGCGCGCCGCAGCCGCAGGGCCGTACGGTAGAGGGAGAGCATCGACCCTGGGTCGTGCGCCTGAGCGTCGGCGGCGTAGGCGGCCCAGTCCGGCGGCACCGGCAGCCAGCTCCGCTCCGGTGCCCCTTCCCAGGGCAGCGGTACCCGGCAGCCGTCCCGGCCCGGGTCCACCCCGCCCGAGCGCGCGTACATCGGGTCCTGGATGCACTCGGGGGCGATCTCCGCCTCCGGGAGGCCCAGCTCCTCGCCCTGGTACAGATAGAGCGAGCCGGGCAGCGCCAGGGTGAGCAGGGCGGCGGCCCGCGCCCTGCGGGTGCCGAGCGCCAGATCGGTGGGGGTGCCGAAGCGCTTGCGCTCGAAGGCGAAGCCGGTGTCCTCGGCCCGCCCGTAACGGGTGACCGTGCGGGTCACGTCGTGGTTGGCTAGGACCCAGGTGGCGGGCGCGCCGACCGGCGCGTGCGTGGACAGGGTGAGGTCGATCGACGCCCAGAGCTGCGCCGGGTCCCACGGCCGGGAGAGGAAGTCGAAATTGAAGGCGGTGTGCAGCTCGTCGGGGCGCAGATAGCGGGCGAACCGCTCCGCGTCCGGCAGCCAGATCTCGCCGATCAGCGCGGCCCCGTACTCATCGGCGATCCGCCGCCAGGAGCGGTAGATGTCGTGCAGCCCGGGCTGGTCGTGGAAGGGGTGGGGCCGTGCGGGGTCCATCGAGGGCAGCCCTTCGGCCTTGGCGAGCAGCGCCGCGGAGTCGATGCGCACCCCCGACGCGCCCCGCTCGAACCAGAAGCGCAGCACCTCCTCGTGTTCCTCGCGCACCTTGGGGTGGCTCCAGTTGAGGTCGGGCTGTTCGGGCGCGAAGAGGTGCAGGTACCACTCGCCGTCCTCCGTGCGCGACCACGGCACCCCGCCGAACTCACCCACCCAGTCGTTGGGCGGCTCCTCGGAGAAGGGCCGGAAGTGGAACAGCTCCCGCTCGGCGGAGCCGGGCCCCGCCGCGAGGGCGGCCTTGAACCATTCGTGCTGGTCGGACACGTGGTTCGGCACGATGTCCACGATGCAGCGCAGACCCAGCTCCCGGGCCTCGGCGATCAGCTTCTCGGCCTCGCAGAGGCTGCCGAAGGCCGGGTCGATGGTGCGGTAGTCGGCCACGTCGTAGCCGCCGTCGGCCAGCGGCGAGAGGTACCACGGGGTGAACCACAGGGCGTCCACGCCGAGGTCCGCCAGATAGGGCAGCCGGGCCCGGACACCGGACAGGTCGCCGGTGCCATCGCCGTTCCCGTCCGCGAAGGAACGGACGTACACCTGATAGATGGCAGCGCTGCGCCACCACTCCGTGCTGGGCAAGAGGGAGTCCTTTCGTACGGATCGCGTACGGACGCAAGGGGCGGGGAGGGGAGCGCGGCTCAGCCCTTGAGGCTGCCGGCGCCGAGCCCCGCGACGATGTGGCGCTGGAAGACCAGGAACAGCGCGATCAGCGGCAGGGAGGCCATCACGAGCCCGGCCACCAGGCTGTTCAGCGGGGTGTCCTGGGCGACGCGCTGGAGGAAGACGCTCAGCGGCTGCTGGGCCGGGTCGGGCAGGACGAGCAGCGGCCAGAGGAAGTCCTTCCAGGCCGTGACGACGGAGAGGATGGAGACCACCGCGAGGATCGGCCGGGCCAGTGGGAGCACGATGCGCCACATGGTCGTCAGCGGTCCCGCGCCGTCGACCCTGGCCGCGTCGAGGAGTTCGTCGGGGATGCGGTCGAAGAAGTTCTTCAGGATGTAGATGTTGAACGCGTTGGCGGCGGCGGGCAGCCAGACGGCGCTGGGACTGTTGATCAGGTTGCGGTTGAAGAGCGGCACGTCCACCACGGTGAGGTAGACCGGCACCAGCAGGGCGGTGGCGGGCATCATCAGGGTCACCAGCATCGCGCCGAGCACCACGTTGCCGAAGCGCGGGCGCAGCTTCGACAGGGCGTAGGCGGCCGGGACCTGCACCGCCAGCTGGACCAGCCAGGCGCCTCCGGCCAGGATCACCGTGTTGAGGAAGTAGTCGGCCAGGTCCATCTCCCGCCACGCCTTGGCGTAGTTCTCGGGGTGCCAGCTCTCGGGGACGTAGGTGGGCGGGTTCTGCGCAAGCTCCGTGGAGGACTTCATGGCGCCGGTCGCGGCCCAGTACATCGGGACGATGAAGGCCACCGTGAACAGGACGAGCGCGACGGTGAGCGTCGACCAGTAGACCAGCCGTCCCTTGCGCGTCCTGAGGACGGCGGGGCGGACGAGGGTGCGCGTCGAGGCGGACAATCCCCTCACTCCTTCGCGGCGCGGGTGACCCGCAGATAGAGGGCGGAGAAGGCGGCCAGGACGATCAGGAGCAGCAGGCTCAGCGCGCTGGCGGTGCCGAAGTCGTTGTAGACGAAGGCGTAGCGGTAGACCAGGAACATCACGGTCACCGTGGAGTCCTCGGGGCCGCCGCCGGTCATCACATAGGGCTCGGTGAACACCTGCATCGTGGCCACGATCTGGAGCAGCAGCAGGACCAGCAGCACGAACCGGGTCTGCGGGACGGTGACGTGGCGCAGCCGCTGCCACACGTTGGCGCCGTCGAGCTCGGCGGCCTCGTACAGCTCGCCCGGGATGGTCTGGAGCGCGGCGAGGTAGATCAGGGTCGTGGTGCCCATGTTGGCCCAGGTCGAGACGATGACCAGGGAGATCAGCGAGGTGGAGGAGGAGTCCAGCCAGGCCGATGTCGGCAGGTGCAGGGTGCGCAGGATCTCGTTGAGCAGCCCCGGGCCCGGGTCGTAGAACCACTTCCACATCAGCGCCACCACCACCGGGGGCAGCATCACGGGCAGGTAGACGAGGACCCGGAAGTACGCCCGCGCGTGCCGGAACTCGTTCAGGAGCACCGCGGTCAGGAACGGCACCGCGAAGCCGAGCAGCAGCGCGTACAGGGTGAACAGGCCGGTGTTCTTCCAGGCGGTGAGGAAGAGCGGGTCGTTGAGGAGCTTCCGGAAGTTGTCGAGGCCGTTCCAGGTGTTCCCCGTGGCGAAGTTGACCTCCTGGAAGCCCAGGAACACATTGCGGATGATCGGCCACCACGAGAACAGCGCGAAGATCACCACGGCGGCGCAGAGGAACCCGTACGCCGTCAGGTGCTCCCGCAGCACCCGGCGCCGGGCCGCCCGCCTCCCCTGGGAGGCGGTGGACAGCGGGCGCGTGGGCGCCGGGCGGGACGGGGCCTTCGGCGAGGTCTTGAGCGACATGCTCATCAGGAGGCGCTGTAGATCGCGTTGACCTTCTTCTCGGCGTCGTCGAGAAGCGCGTCGATGTCGGCGTCCTTCTTGGTGAGGACCGACTGCATCGCCGAGTCGAGCACCGCGTAGACCTCCTGGGCCCTGGGCGGCTCGATCACGCCTTCCACGTTCGGCGCGGAGTCCATGAACGCCTGGTAGTTGCCGGTCGGCATGTTGGCGTTGTCCTTCTTGACCTTCTCGACCCGGTCGCGGACCGCGCCCTCGAAGACGTCGGGGACCATCGGCATGGGGATGCCCACCGGCAGGTCGGCCTCGGCGTAGTCGGCGACGTTCTTCTCGATCAGCTCGGGGTTGAGGTAGCGCCACTGGATCCACTGGACGCCGGCCTTGATCTTCGCCGGGGACGCCTTGGGGTTGATCATGTAGCCCTCGCCGCCGAGCAGGGTGCCCTTCGCGTCCGGCACGGGGGCCAGGGCGTAGTCCTTGTACGTGCCGCCGAACTGCTTGGCGATGACGGTGATGTTGTCGGCCGCCGATATGTACATGCCGAGCTTGCCCGAGCCCATCATGCGCTGGACGTCCTCGACCTGGAGCAGTTGCTTGCTGCCCATGGAGTCGTCCTTCCAGCGCATGTCGTACAGGTCCTGGAAGGTGGCCTTGCCCTCGGGGGTGTTGAAGGCGGCCTTCCACTTGCCGCCGCTCTCCTCGGCGATCCGGCCGCCGCGGGAGTACAGCTCCGCCGTGTAGTGCCAACCGCCCTGGTTGTTCTTGGAGAAGTCGGCGTAGCCCACCGTGTTGTCGCCGAGAGCCGCGATCCTCTTGGCCGCCCTGCGCACGTCCGCCCAGGTCCTGGGCGCCTGGTCGGGGTCGAGCCCGGCCTTCTTGAACAGGGCGCGGTTGTAGACGAGACCCATCGAGTAGTTGGACGTCGGCAGGCCGTACTGGCGGCCCTTGCCGTCCTGGAAGATCTTCATCAGCGGGTCCTGGACGTCGTCGCGGTGCGGCATGTCCTTGACGGCGTCGGTGATGTCCGCGGCCTGCCTCTTCTCGATCAGGGACCGGGTGTCGGTGAAGTAGACGTAGAAGACGTCCTCCAGCTTGCCGCCCGCCAGCTTGGCGTTGAAGGTCTTCGGGTCCATGAAGCCCTCGTGGGGCACGATGTCGATGTCCGGATGGGCCTTCTCGAACTGCTGCACGTGCTTGTCGAAGAGCTTGCGTTCGAAGGCCTGGGTCTTGGGCGGCTGCCCGTTGACGTCGAGCGTCACCTTGCCGCCGGAATCCGATTCGGCTCCGTCGCTGCTGGTGCCGCAGGCGGACAACGGCACCAGCGCGAGAACGGCGGCTGTGGCGAGCGAGAGCGCACGGCTGCTCGTGGTTGACATCGGGGGACCCCCTCCGGGTCGTGCTGTGGTGCTGCGGGTGCTGCCGGGTGCGGCGCATACATAACCATCGTCGCAACCCTCGCGCAATAACTTGTACGAAGATTGCAAAAACGAGATTGAAGGGGTGAAGTGGCGTCCAGAGCATCGGCTTGAGCGATCAGGGACCCGCACATCGGCCACTCGACCTGGACGTGCGGGGCGGTGACCTCGTGCGGGCGCTGTGTGTGACGGCCCCCGTGGGGCTGCGGAGTGGTCACGACTTCAGCGCGGTCTGTAGTCAACTCAACAGAACTCTGCAATTCTCCCACTCTTCAACGCGAAATCCTGCGCGCCACCAGAGCGAAGGAGTTACGAGAGCCATGCAACGCATCAGAGGTGCCGTGGGCGCCGCCCGGAGATCCCACCGGTGGTGGCGGCCGTTCGCCGCCGCGCTCACCGCGAGCCTGCTCCTGCTCGGACTGCCCGCGCTGCCCGCCATGGCGGCGGGCGGCCCCGACCTCGCCGCGGGCAAGCCCGCCAAGGCGAGCAGCGCCAAGTCCGACCACACCGCCGGGCGGGTCACCGACGGCGACCCCGGCTCGTACTGGGAGAGCGCCTCCTCCGACCTGCCGCAGTGGGTCCAGGTCGACCTCGGCCGGGCGACCCGCGTCGACGAGGTGGTCCTCAGGCTGCCCGCCGCCTGGGAGGCGCGCAAGCAGACCCTGTCCGTCCAGGGCAGCACCGACGGGGAGAGCTTCAGCACCCTCTCCGCGTCCGCCGCGCGCTCCTTCGAGCCCGGCGCGGGCAACTCGGTGACCATCGGCTTCCCCGCCACCCGGACCCGGCACATCCGTGTGCACGTCACCGCCAACACCGGCTGGCCCGCCGCCCAGCTCGCCGAACTCCAGGTGCACGCCGCCGCCGACGCCTCGGTCAACCTGGCGCTCGGCAAGACCCTCAAGGCCGGCACCCACACCCAGAACTACGTCGCGGCCAACGCCAACGACGGCAACCGCGACAGCTACTGGGAGAGCGAGAACAACAAGCTGCCCCAGTGGATACAGGCCGACCTCGGCGCGACGAGGCGGATCGACGAGGTGGTGCTGCGGCTGCCCGACGGCTGGGGCGGCCGCAGCCAGACCCTGAAGATCCAGGGCAGCACCAACGGCTCGGACTTCACCGACCTGACCGCGTCCAAGGAGTACGCCTTCACCGCGGCCACCGAGCACTCCGCGACGCTCTCCTTCGACGGCGCGAGCACCCGCTACGTCCGTGTGCTGATCAGCGCCAACACCGCGCAACCCGGCGGCCAGCTCTCCGAGCTGGAGATCTACGGCCCGGCGGGCGGCGACTCCCAGGCACCCACCGCGCCCAAGAACCTCGCCATCACCGAACCCGAGCCGGGCCGGGTCAGACTGACCTGGGACGCCGCGGAGGACGACAAGGGCGTCACCGCCTACGACGTCTACGCCAACGGCGAGCTGCGCACCAGCGTCGCCGGAGACGTCCGCACCTACACCGACACCCAGCCGGTGAGCGCCGACGTCACCTACTACGTACGGGCGCGCGACGCGGCGGGCAACGCCTCGGCCAACAGCAACTCCGTGACCCGCAAGGGCGAGGGCGGTGACACCCAGGCCCCGACCGCGCCCGCGAACCTGGCCTACAGCCAGCCGTCGACCAGTGAGATCAAACTGACCTGGACCGCGTCGAGCGACAACGTCAAGGTCACCGCGTACGACGTCTACGCCGACGGCAAGCTCCTGAAGTCCGTGGCCGGTGACGTGACGACGTACACCGACACCCGCTCGGCCAACACCACGGTCACCTACACGGTGCGGGCCAGGGACGCGGCGGGCAACGTCTCGGCCCACAGCAACGCCGTCACCCGGGCGGGCGGCGGCAACAAGAACCTGGCCGAGGGCAAGCCCATCGCGGCCTCCTCGGTGATCCACACCTATGTCGCGGAAAACGCCAACGACGGCCAGACGTCCACCTACTGGGAGGGCGCCGCGAACAGCTACCCCAACACCCTCACCGTCAAGCTCGGTGCCAACGCCGACGTCGACTCGGTCGTCGTCAAGCTGAACCCGGACCCGGGATGGAGCACCCGCACCCAGACCGTGCAGGTCCTCGGCCGCGATCAGAAGGGCGATGACTTCACCTCGCTGGTGGCGGCGAAGGAGTACACCTTCAGCCCGTCCGGCAACCAGAACACCGTCACCATCCCGGTCTCGGCGAAGGCCGCCGACGTGCGCCTGCGCTTCACCGCCAACAGCGGGTCGACGGCCGGGCAGGTGGCCGAGTTCCAGGTGCTCGGCGCCCCGGCGGCCAACCCCGACCTGGAGATCACCAAGCTGTCCTACGCACCGGAGACACCGGCCGAGACCGACGAGCTGACGCTGAGCGCGACCGTGCGCAACCGCGGCAGCGAGGCCTCCACCGCCACCGACGCCACCTTCCGCCTCGGCGGCGACAAGGCCGGTACGGCGACCGTGGGCGCGCTCGGCGCGGGCGAGTCCGCCACGGTGACCACCAAGGCCGGGGCGCGCCCCGCGGGCTCGTATCCCTTCAGCGCCGAGGTGGACCCGGAGAACAAGGTGGTGGAGCAGGACGAGGGCAACAACACCTTCACGGGGCCGAGCCCGCTGGTGGTCAAGCCGGTGGACTCCGCCGACCTGGTGGCCTCGCCGGTGAGCTGGACACCGTCCGCACCCACCAAGGGCAAGGACGTCACCTTCACCGTCGCCGTCAGGAACCAGGGCACCAAGGCGTCCGCGTCCGGCGCGCACGGCATCACCCTCGTCGTCCAGGACGACAAGGGCGCCACGGTGAAGACCCTGACCGGCGAGCACAACGGCACGATCGGCGCCGGTGACACCACCGCACCGGTCAGGCTCGGCACCTGGACGGCGGCGGGCGGCCGCTTCACCATCAAGACGGTCATCGCCGACGACGCCAACGAACTGCCGGTCAAGCGCGCGAACAACACCAGCACCCGCTCGCTCTACGTCGGCCGCGGCGCCGACATGCCCTACGACACCTACGAGGCGGAGGACGGTGTCCTCGCGGGCGGCGCCAGGACGGTCGGACCCAACCGCACCGTCGGCGACCTGGCGGGCGAGGCGTCGGGCCGCAAGGCCGTCACGCTGAACTCGACCGGCGAGTCGGTGGAGTTCACCGCCAAGCAGGACACCAACACCCTGGTCACCCGCTTCTCCATCCCGGACGCACCGGGCGGCGGCGGCACCGAGGCGACCCTGAACGTCTATGTCGACGGCACCTTCCGCAAGGCGATCGACCTCACCTCCAAATACGCCTGGCTGTACGGAGACGAGGCCGCGCCCGGCAACTCGCCCGGTGCCGGACCCGCCCGGCACATCTACGACGAGGCGAACATCATGCTCGGCTCGACGGTCAAGGCGGGCAGCAGGATCAAGCTCCAGAAGGACAGCGCGAACACCTCCCGCTACGCGATCGACTTCGTCGACATGGAGCAGGTGGCACCGAAGGCCAACCCCGACCCCGGCTCCTACGCGGTGCCCGCCGGGTTCGGTCACCAGGACGTGCAGAACGCCCTGGACAAGGTCCGCATGGACACCAGCGGAAAGCTGACCGGCGTCTACCTCCCCGCGGGTGACTACGAGACGAGCAACAAGTTCCAGGTCTACGGCAAGGCCGTCAAGGTGGTCGGCGCGGGACCCTGGTTCACCCGCTTCCACGCGCCGAAGTCCCAGGAGAACACGGACATCGGATTCCGCGCGGAGGCGAGCGCCAAGGGCTCGTCCTTCTCGGGCTTCGCCTACTTCGGCAACTACACGTCCCGCATCGACGGACCCGGCAAGGTGTTCGACTTCCAGAACGTCTCCGACATCACCATCGACGACATCTGGAACGAACACATGGTGTGCCTGTACTGGGGCGCCAACACCGACCGCATGACCATCAAGAACGCGCGCATCCGCGACATGTTCGCCGACGGCGTCAACATGACCAACGGCAGCACCGACAACCTGGTCAGCAACAACGAGGCGCGGGCCACCGGGGACGACAGCTTCGCCCTCTTCTCGGCGATCGACGCCGGGGGCGCGGACATGAAGAACAACGTCTACGAGAACCTGACCACGATCCTGACCTGGCGCGCGGCGGGTGTCGCCGTCTACGGCGGCTACAACAACACCTTCCGCAACATCCGCATAGCCGACACCCTGGTCTACTCCGGGATCACCATCAGCTCCCTGGACTTCGGTTACCCGATGAACGGCTTCGGCACCGACCCGACCACCTTCGAGAACATCACGATCGAACGGGCGGGCGGCACCTTCTGGAAGGGCCAGGATTTCCCCGCGATCTGGGCGTTCTCCGCGTCCAAGGTCTTCCAGGGGATCAGGGTGAACAACGTCGACATCGTGGACCCGACGTACCACGGAGTGATGTTCCAGACGAAGTACACCGGCGGCAACCCCGAGTTCCCGGTGAAGGACACGATCTTCACGGATGTGTCCATCTCGGGCGCGCCGATCGGCGTCTACGTCAACGAGCTGCCCGAGGCGGGCCAGGGACCGGCGGTCGGCGAAGCCACCTTCGTACGGCCGAAGTTCAGCGGCAACGGACAGAACACCAAGAACGACACGTCCACCTTCAAACTCACCATGCAGCCCTGAGGTGTGATCCGGCGCGGCCGTCCGTACACCGGGCGGCCGTGCTCCTTGCCCGTAACCCGAGCGAAACTCGCTTGCAGCGGTTTGCGCTATTCTTGCGGCCATGACGCGACGACTTGCTCAAGTTGCGAAGAAGGTGGGGGTCAGCGAGGCGACGGTCAGCCGCGTCCTCAACGACAAGCCCGGCGTCTCCGCCGCGACCCGCCAGTCCGTGCTGACGGCGCTCGACGTCCTCGGCTACGAGCGCCCGACGCAGCTCAGAGGCGAACGCGCCCGCCTGGTCGGCCTGGTGCTCCCGGAACTGCAGAACCCGATCTTCCCCGCGTTCGCCGAGGTGATCGGTGGCGCGCTCGCCCAGCAGGGCCTGACGCCCGTGCTGTGCACCCAGACCAGGGGCGGGGTCTCCGAGGCCGACTACGTGGACCTCCTCCTCCAGCAGCACGTCTCCGGTGTCATCTTCGCCGGCGGCCTCTTCGCGGAGGCCGACGCGCCGCACGACCACTACCGCAGGCTCGCCGAGCGCAACATCCCGGTCGTCCTCATCAACGCGTCGATCGAAGGACTCGACTTCCCCTGCGTGGCGTGTGACGACGCCGTCGCCGTCGAGCAGGCGTGGCGCCACCTCGCCTCGCTCGGTCACGAGCGGATCGGCCTGGTGCTCGGCCCCTCCGACCACATGCCGTCGCGGCGCAAGCTGGAGGCCGCCCGTGAGGTGGCGCGGGCCGCGGGCACGGAGCTGCCCGACGAGTACGTCGAGCGGTCGATCTTCTCCCTGGAGGGCGGTCAGGCCGGTGCGTCGCGGCTCCTCGACCGCGGCGTCACCGGCATCGTGTGCGGAAGCGACCCGCTCGCCCTCGGCGCGATCAGGGCGGCCCGCCGACGCGGACTCTCCGTACCCTCCGACGTCTCCGTGGTCGGCTTCGACGACTCGGCCTTCATGAACTGCACCGAGCCACCGCTCTCGACGGTGCGCCAGCCCATCGAGGCGATGGGCCGCGCGGCGGTCGACCTGCTCTGCGCCCAGATCCGGGGCACTCAGACCCACCCGGGCGAACTGCTCTTCGAACCGGAACTGGTCGTACGCGGCTCGACGGCACAGCAGTCCTCGACGGACTGACGCGCGACGCTGCCCGGGACGGTCCTGCCGGTCCGCGCGTCGAGCAGTCGGCGCTCGCCCACGGGACGACGCAGCTCGACGGTCACCCGGCGCATCCGGGCCTGCTTGGTGCAGTCGCCGCCCTCCCGGTGCCCGGTGACGGCGGCCGACAGCACGACGGCGTCGGAC
>NZ_JASKYR010001319.1:0-996 GCF_041028215.1 Streptomyces flavofungini | reverse complement strand
CCCCAAAACCGCCCCCACAGCCGCAGCCGCAGGCCCGCGATACTGGACACATGGCGGTAAGGGAGTTCAAAAGAACCGTGCCCCCACTGCACGGCATGGTCGTATCCGCGGTCGGCTACCGCACGTCAGGCCAGCGCCCAGCCCTGCACAGGGGCCTCCCGTCCCCCCACCTGACGGTGATCTTCTCCCTGGACGGCGACATCGCCACCGGCGAGACCCCCGACCAGGCCACCGGCGACAACGCCACCCGCACCGACATCGTCGTCGGCGGCCTGCACCAGAGCCCCGCCTACGTGGTGCAGCCCGAGCACGAGGCGGGCATCCAGCTCGCCGTCCACCCCCTCGCCGCCCGCACACTCCTCGGCCTGCCCGCGTCCGCGCTCGCCGGAGAGCTGGTGGTCGGCGGCACGGACGTGTTCGGCGAGCGCGCCACGGAGCTCCGCGAGCGGCTCTGCGGCCTGGACACCTGGGAGGACCGCTTCGCCGCCCTCACCGCCTACCTCCGTGACCGCGCCGCCACCGCCGAGGAGCGCCCGTCGGGCCCCGTACGCCCGGAGGTCGCCGAGGCCTGGGCCTGGCTCGCCAGGCACCGCGGCGCGGGCACCCTCGGCGGCCTCTCCCGCCACGTGGCACTCAGCGAACGCCGTCTGACCTCGCTCTTCCGCGCCGAGACGGGCCTCGCCCCCAAGCAGGCGGCGCGCCTGATGCGGTTCCAGCACGCCAAGGCCGCCGTGGTCCGCGCCGCCGCGGAGGACGCCCCGCAGGACCTGGCCCGGATCGCGGCCGACTGCGGCTACTACGACCACTCCCACCTCGTACGGGACTTCCGGCAGTACACGGGCGAGAGCCCCACCGGCTGGCTGGCCGAAGAGTGCCGGAATATCCAAGCCGGGGCGCACGACACGGGCGGAGAGTAGCCCTATGGACACCACACAGAACACTCCAAACAAGACCAAGCCCGGCACGGCGAACGACACCGCCCCCGCCCCCGCCATC
>NZ_JASKYR010001318.1:0-1175 GCF_041028215.1 Streptomyces flavofungini | reverse complement strand
GGACGTCGGCGCGGTCGACGGCTCGTACATCGTCACCTTCAAGAACTCGGTCGCCCGCGCCGACGATGCGGCCCTGGCCGTCGCCCGGCGGCGGCGTCGGGGCCGCCACGGCCCCGGTGGTCGCGGCGGCCCCCGCGAACAGGGCGGTACTTGCGCCGACGGCGAGCACGCGCCGGATGACGCGAGCGTCGATCTTCATGGTTTCTCCCTTGAGAGCTGTCGGGACCACCGAGTGGGGTGTGTCCGTCACGTGTTGCGTGCATGACAGGTGCGGGTGCGGGGGCATGGGTGCGCCGATCGACCCGGCACGTCATACGGCGTGAGCGCCTTGGGATCTCGGCGTCCACAGGTGACGGGGGTGGAGTGGGTGCCGCACGGAGTGGGGCTCCGTGCGGCACGAGTCTGATCACGTCACACGGCTGTTGGGGACAGCCGCCCTCATGCGTCCGGTCCGGCCGGCCGGGGACCGAGGCGCAGGAGGTGACGTCGTCGGACGGGCCAGAGCTTCGGCCACGCGGGGTGAGCGCAGCAATCCGTACGCGCTACCCAAAGAGTGGTGCGGGGGAGCGGGCGGCCCCCGGCGCGACGGCCGCGGCCGACCGCGCCCATTCCGTAGGTGGTGGACCCCTATTGCGAAGTCGGGGGGCGGCCGAGTAGACCACCGTTCAACGAACGCCGCGCTCGCGACCATGGCGCGAGCGTCGGCGGGTGAGAGGCGGAGCCGTGGAGAGACGTTCCTTCGGTACGGACCGGGACGCGCGGGCGACCGGCGGCTTCGTCGGACGGCACGAAGAGGCCCGGCGACTGCGGGAAGCACTGCGGGAGGGGCCGGTCCTCGCGGTCCTCCGGGGAGAGGCCGGTACGGGCGTCTCCCGCCTGCTCGACGAGGTGCTGGGCGAGACGGAGTTCGCGGAGTGGACGCAGCTGCGCGGCACCTGCGCCGAAGCGACGGCCACCGGGTCGCCGGGACCTGACGCCGACGCGCCGGGCGCCGGGCGGCCCCTCGGACGGGCGGAGGCGGTGACCGCTTCCGGGCTGCGGGTGGTCGGCGCTCGCGCCGGGGAAGCGGGCTCCGTGGCAGGGGCCGACGGCGCGCGGGGGTCCCGGCGTCGCCGCTCCGACGCGGCGGCGGGAAGTGTGTCGCCCCTCGGGCGGCGGGAGCCGGTGGCCTCGGC
>NZ_JASKYR010001317.1:0-1455 GCF_041028215.1 Streptomyces flavofungini | reverse complement strand
CGGTACCGGCGCCGCCTCGATGCCCTGCTCGTCGAGCAGCCGCGCCACCAGGGCGCCGGGGGCGCCGCCGAGCGGCAGCACGGCGACGGTCCGCACGCCCGCCGCGGCCACGGCCCGCGAGACGTTGACACCCTTGCCGCCCGGGTCCATCCGGTCGCCGGTGGCGCGCACGACCTCGCCGCGGTCGAGCGCGGGGACCTCGTAGGTGCGGTCGAGGGAGGGGTTGGGGGTGACGGTGAGGATCATGCGCGTACCGGCGCTTTCTGGGTCGTGCGTGTGGTCGTACGTGCGGCGGGGGTGGCCCCTGGGCCTGGGGTGTCCCCCGGGCCGGGGACGGCTGCCGGGCCGTGGACCGCTGCCGGGCCGCCGCCGCTGGTGATGGTGGCGGTGCGCGCTCTCATACGCGTACGACCTCCGTGCCGCCGCTCTCGATGGCGGCGGCGTCGGCGGGGGCGAGGCCGGTGTCCGTGATCAGCAGATCCACGTCGCCGAGGCCGCCGAAGCGGGCGAAGTGCCGCTGGCCGTGCTTGGCGGAGTCGGCGAGCAGGACGACCCGGCGGGCGGCGGCCACGGCCGCGCGCTTCACGGCGGCCTCCGCGAGGTCGGGCGTGGTGAGCCCGGCATCGGCGGAGAAACCGTTGGCGGCTAGGAAGAGGACGTCGGCGCTGATCTCTCCGTAGGCGCCCAGGGCCCAGGCGTCCACGGCGGCGCGGGTGCGGCGGCGGACCCGGCCGCCGATCAGGTGGAGCTGGATGCCGGGGTGGTCGGCGAGGCGGGCGGCGGTCGGCAGGCCGTGCGTGACCACGGTGAGCGTCGACTCCAGCGGGAGCGCCGCCGCGAGCCGTGCGACGGTCGATCCCGCGTCGAGGATGACGCTGCCCTCGGCGGGCAGCTCCGCGAGGGCTGCGCGGGCGATGCGGTCCTTCTCGTCGGCGGCGGTGCCCTCGCGCTCGGCGAGGTCCGGCTCGAAGTCGAGGCGGCCCGCGGGAATGGCGCCGCCGTGCACGCGGCGCACCAGACCGGCGCGGTCGAGGGCCTTCAGGTCACGCCGGATGGTCTCCGCGGTGACCTGGAACTCCTCGGCGAGCGACAGCACGTCGACCCGCCCGCCGTCCCGCGCGAGCCGCAGGATCTCCTGCTGCCGCTCCGGTGCGTACATGTCCGTTCGCCTCCGCCGAATGCCCGAGCCTGTTGTTTCAGCGGCAGGCTACGGCGGCATTGCGCCAAAGTAAACACCTTCGGGCAATGAGCGGGCATGAACGGGCATGAAGTCCTACGGCCCTACGGCCCTGCGGCCCTACGGCCAGGAAAACGTGTCCAGCGCCGCCAGACAGCGCGCCGCGAGCCCCGCCGGGCCCTCCGGCTCTGCCGCTGAGGCATCCCCCGCGGCCCACGCCTCGACCGCCACGCGCACCGCCGCGSTCGCGASCGCGGCGGCGAGGCTCAGATCCAGGG
>NZ_JASKYR010001316.1:0-979 GCF_041028215.1 Streptomyces flavofungini | reverse complement strand
GTCCGGGGCGAAGGCGAGGCGCAGCACGCCCCACCACCACAGCGCGCCGAACCCCAGGGCGGGCACCCAACGTATCGCCCGCCGTATGAGGGTTCCGCTCACGGATATCAAGGCTGCCACCTCCCGCTCGGCGCGAGATCGACGCTAGCCCCCCGGMCCACCCCTCGCGAGGGCGTACGGACACCCCGCCCGCCGGAGGGCGCGCCGCCGGTCTCACACGCACGACGGCGCACCGCCGGTGTCACCGGCCCGGCGATGGCCGCCCCGTACCGGCGACAGCGCCCTCACCCCTCACCCCGTACCCAAGGGGTTTCAGCTGTTCTCGGCCTGGAACATCCAGTGGTGCTTCTCCAGGTCCGCCGTGATGGCGATGAGGATGTCCTGCGTGACGGGGTCGGGCTTGTCCGTCGCCCCGACGCGCTCACGGAAGCGGGTGATCACCGCACCGAGGGCGTCCACGAGCACCCCGATGGCGTCCGAGTCCTTGACCCAGCCCTCGGGGGTCTTGCCGATGCCGCTGCTCTGCGCGACGGTCGCCGCACGCCCGTCGGGCGAGATACCCAGCGTCGAGGCGCGCTCCGCCACGGTGTCGGAGTGCTGCCTGGCGGTGTCCACGACCTCGTCGAGCTGAAGATGCACGGAGCGGAAGCGCGGGCCGACCACGTTCCAGTGGACCTGCTTGGCCACCAGGGACAGGTCCACCAGGTCCACCAGGGCACCCTGGAGCGCCTCCGCGACCGTCTTCTGATCCGCGTCGGACAGCGGGCTCTTGGTGACGTACATCTGTCTCCTCCAACTCATCAGCGATCGAGATCATCAACGATCGAGAGAAACCGTCACAACCATGGCATAAGTGCGCCAATTCGGCTGATCGAGGTACCTCTTATCCGCTCGGGAGAAATCCACACAGGACCTTCGTCCTTCCGTGCGGATTTCCCGCACCTCTCGCCCCCGACGCACMCCGAGGCACCCCCAAGGC
>NZ_JASKYR010001315.1:0-1016 GCF_041028215.1 Streptomyces flavofungini | reverse complement strand
CCACGCCCACAGGGACAGCTTCGGATATGTGCTGTTCCTTTCCTGGGGGCTCCTCAGTGGCCAGGGCMKCGSCGCGGSSSRCGMCCTGGACGCCGTCCACGGGGGCGGTGCGGCGCAGTTCGTTGACCAGCCAGGTGGCTGCGTCGGAAGCAGCGACCCTCCCGACCCCCTTGATCGGACGCAATGCCTAGCCTCGTCGCTTCGGGTGTGCTCGGCTGTGGGCACGCGGGCGGGAACCCGGGCGGTCCGGGAACAACGGGGCCTGGAGGGACTTGGCCGGGGGAGAGGGTGTCGGTGACGGCCGTTCAGCATGGTGGCCTGTGTGCCGCGTGCACGCGACATCATGGGACAGAGGCGTAGGTGAGTGCCTCCTCCCGGCCGCTGCGCCGCTATCGCAGTTCCTCGTTGTTCCGGTTCGTCGTCATCCACTTCTTGGTGTCGAGCGAATACCCGAAAATGGGCCGGTCCTTGTCGCCGCTCGTGGCGAACGGCTTGCCCGAGTCGTCGATGCGCACCGTCCCCTGCCGGGTGCCGCTGGACCACTCCAGCTCCAGATACCAGCGTACGCAGCGCGAGTCGACGCTCGTGTTGACGTAGAGCGCCTCGGGGTCACTCGCACTCACCTTGTAGGGGAAGCCGCTGCCCCCTTCCTGTGGGGTGAGCCGGGGCACCGCCGCGTCCAGGTCGACGTCGAAGGAGCGTTTGGGCACGCCGCCCCCGCAGCCGAAGCCGACGTAGCCCATGTTGTAGGCGTTCCACGCGAGAGGCGCGCTGGTCCCGGCGACGCGTACGTTCAGGGACTCCAGGACGACGGTCTCATCGCTCGTGCCCTGCACGGTCAGCCGCACCGTCTGCGTTCCGGCGGAGACCCCGCCGTTCGCGGCCACCCAACTGGCGGCGTCCTGCTCGTTCGGGGGCGGGGAGAGGGTGTCGGGCTGCTTGTCCCCCAGGTAGGGGCGGCCACAGGGCCCCGCCCACTGCTGGGGTCGGACGGCGACGGTCAAGGGGTCCTTGCC
>NZ_JASKYR010001314.1:0-1022 GCF_041028215.1 Streptomyces flavofungini | reverse complement strand
CCGTGGTTCCCGCCGGACACGGCGACCACGCCTGCCGCGCGCTGTTCGTCAGTCAGGTCGAGCAGCTTCGCGACGGCGCCCCGTGCCTTGAACGACCCGGTGCGCTGCAACAGTTCCAGCTTGACCGTGACCGGCACCCCCAGCAGCGCGGTCAGCCCCGGACTGGGCAGCGTGGGAGTGCGCACCACATGCCCGGCGATCCGCGCCGCCGCGCTCTCCAAGTCCTCAACACCGACCATGGCGCCCCTCCAGGATGTCTCGCCCACCGTATGCGTCAGCACGATACGTGGGTGATCGCGGGGAGGGCAGTCGTCCGGATCACCGCGACGGCGGCATCACCGTGACGCCCGGTCCCCGCGGCCCAGATAGGAGTCCGCCAGCTCCGCGAGGGCAGGTCCTGTGCTCTCGTAGGCGAGTGGGGCGAGGTCCGGGGGCGGGACGTAGCCCTCGGGCATGGCCGCGTAGGCGCGGTCCATGAGATCGGCGTAGGCGTCGGGCAGTGCCTGGGGCCAGGCGCAGGTCAGCGGGGGTCGCATCCGGGCCTCCGCGGCCAGTGCCGCGTGGTGGACGGCGGCTTCCGCGGCCGCCTCCTTGCCGGTGAGGTCGGCGATCAGCTCGCGGCACGGCGCGAACGCGGTCAGGGGTTCCGGCAGCGGGCCGCCGGGGGCGGTGGTGTCGAGGAGGGCGTCGGCGAGCAGGGTGGCGATCAGCAGGGAGGTGTGCAGTCCGTCGCGGTGCGTACCCGGCGCCACGCACAGTCCTTCCCTGAGTGTGGGCCGATGATGGGCTGGCCGTCCAGGGCCGCGTGGGCGCTGGCGCCGAGGTAGAGACTGCCGTCGGCCTGGGGAACGGCGTGCAGCCCGCACGCGTACGCCCGGTTGGGGGTGCGGAGCACCGAGGTCCACGGCTCGGGGCCGGTGACGGGGACGACCGGCAGCTCGGGGTCGAGGGCGTCGAGGACCGGGGTGGTCCAGGCCCCGGCCGCCACCACGGCGCGCGGGGCGCGGGGCGCGGGGCGCGGA
>NZ_JASKYR010001313.1:0-1345 GCF_041028215.1 Streptomyces flavofungini | reverse complement strand
ACAACGCCCCTCTTGTCAGCCCGTTCCCGCTCTCCTATCCTCGCCGAAATAGTCAGTGCCCTGATTAATTCCCTGCCGCATCTCAGGGTGACCGGGGCCTGGGGAGACCGGACGAGAGGGGCCGCGCGGATGGACAAGGTGGTGGCCACGGCCGCCGAAGCGGTGGCCGACGCCCGCGACGGGGCGTCGTTCGCCGTCGGCGGCTTCGGCCTCAGCGGCGTGCCGAACGAACTCATACGGGCGCTGCACGCCTCCGGCGTCTCGGACCTGCGGGTGGTGTCCAACAACTGCGGGGCGCTCGACTCGGGACTCGCCGTGCTCCTCGCGGCGGGCCGCATCGCCCGCGTGACCGGCTCCTACATCGGGGCCAACAAGGAGTTCGCCCGGCAGTACCTCGGCGGCGAACTGGAGGTCGAGATGATCCCGCAGGGCACACTCGCCGAACGGCTGCGGGCGGGCGGCGCGGGCATCCCCGCGTTCTACACCCCCGCCGGAGTGGGCACCCAGGTCGCCGACGGCGGTCTGCCCTGGCGCTACGACGGCGAGGGCGGTGTCGCACTGGCCTCCCCCGCCAAGGAGGTACGGGAGTTCGACGGCACCGCCCACGTCCTGGAACACGGCATCCGCACCGACTTCGCGCTGGTCCGCGCGGCCGTCGGCGACCGGCACGGCAACCTCGTCTTCCGCAGGTCGGCACGGAACTTCAACCCGCTCGCCGCGATGGCGGGCCGCGTCACCGTCGCGGAGGTGGAGACGCTGGTGGAGCCGGGCGAGATCGACCCCGACGCGGTGCATCTGCCGGGCGTCTTCGTGCAGCGCGTTCTCGCGCTCACCCCCGAACAGGCGGCGGACAAGCGGATCGAGAAGCGGACGGTGAGCGGCTGATGCCCTGGACCCGTGAGCAGATGGCCGCCCGCGCGGCGCGCGAACTGTCGGACGGCCAGTACGTGAACCTCGGCATCGGCCTGCCGACGCTGATCCCCAACCACCTGCCGCCGGGCGTGCACGTCGTCCTGGAGTCGGAGAACGGCGTCCTCGGAGTGGGCCCCTATCCCGCCGAGGCCGACGTCGACCCGGATCTGATCAACGCGGGCAAGGAGACCGTGACCGTACTGCCCGGCGCCTCCTSCTTCGACTCCGCGCTCTCCTTCGGGATGATCCGCGGCGGCCACATCGACGTGGCCGTGCTCGGCGCGMTGCAGGTCTCCGCGCGCGGGGACCTCGCCAACTGGGCCGTGCCCGGCAAGATGATCACCGGGATCGGCGGGGCGATGGACCTCGTCCACGGCGCCCGCCGGGTCATCGTCGTCATGACCCACACCGCCAAGGACGGCTCCCCGAAGAT
>NZ_JASKYR010001312.1:0-1478 GCF_041028215.1 Streptomyces flavofungini | reverse complement strand
TGTACGGCTCACCCGTACGGGAGAACGCGGCGCGAAGGGCCGCGTGACCAGTGGGGCCTTTCCTACGCTGGCGACACTGGCGGTGCGTGGTGCGGTCGCGATGCGGGGCTGCGAAGAGGCGCCCCCCCCCCCCCCCCCCCCCCCCCCCCCCCCCCCCCCCCCCCCCCCCCCCCCCCCCCCCCCCCCCCCCCCCCCCCCCCCCCCCCCCCCCCCCCCCCCCCCCGTGTGGACCCCGGTAACGGGTTCCTTCGCTGCTTCGGTCGTCAGATGAAGCTGGTGCGCGAGGCGGCGGKCGGTACGGGAGGGGGCCGCCGCGTCGGCGGCCGGGCGCGGAGAGGTGCGGTACCGCTCGGTGAGCCTGCGGAAGTTGTCCAGGAGGCGGTGCCCTTCCTGGGTTCCGATCGACTCGGGGTGGAACTGCACGCCCCACAGGGGCAGAGTGCGGTGGCGCAGCGCCATCAGAACCCCGTCGGGCGACCAGGCGGTGGCCTCAAGCTCCGGGGGCAGGTCGGTCACCGCCAGGGAGTGGTAGCGCACGACCTCCAGGGGGTTGGGCAGTCCCTCGAAGAGGCCGGTGCCGTCGTGCCGTACGGCGGAGGTCCGGCCGTGGCGGGGTTCGGGCGCGCGGTCCACCCGGGCGCCGTGGGCCAGCGCCATGCCCTGGTGGCCCAGGCAGACGCCGAGCACGGGCAGGCGGCCCTCCTCGGCGATGGCGGCGCACAGGCCGAAGTCGGCGGGGCGGTGCGGGGTGCCGGGTCCCGGGGAGAGCACCACGTTGTCGAAGGCGTCGAGCAGGCCGGGCCGCCAGGCGGGGTCGTCGTTGCGGATGACCTCCGGCTCCCGCCCGTTGACCCGGGACAGGTAGTGGAAGAGGTTGTAGGTGAAGGAGTCGTAGTTGTCGACGAGAAGTGTGCGCATGGTGTCCTTGTCCGGGGGCGCGGGAGCGGAAAGTGACATGAGGGGCGACGGACGGGATCGCCGTCCGGCCGTGTGCGGGCTCTCCGGTGGTGCGTCGGCCACGGCTGGGGGTGAGCGGACTCGGGCACGGCTCCGACGGGCGTACGCCGGTCACGGCTCCAGCACCGGCCCGGGCGGCGGCGGTCCCTCCGGCGCCCGGGCGGGGAGCTCAGGAGGCCGCGGTGGGCGCGGCCGGGTCCAGGGCGCGCCCGATCTCGGCCTGGACCGCCGCGAGGTGCTGGGTGAGGAAGAAGTGGCCGCCGTCGAAGACCCGCAGGCGGTGGGCCCCCGTGGTGTGCTCCTGCCAGCGCTCGGCCTCCTCGACGGTGGTCAGCGGGTCGTCCCGGCCGGTGAGGACGGTCAGGTCGCAGCCCACCCTGCGGTCGGCGGGGCAGGAGTAGGTCTCGATGGCGCGGTAGTCGCCGCGCAGCGCGGGCAGCGCCATGCGCAGGATCTCCTCGTCGCCGAGGACGCCCGCGTCGGTGCCGTTGAGCCGCTTCATCTCGGCGACGAGGAGATCC
>NZ_JASKYR010001311.1:0-1294 GCF_041028215.1 Streptomyces flavofungini | reverse complement strand
CAGTGGCACCGCCTCGGCCCGCTCCGGCCCCAGCACCAGCTCGTACGTGGCCCGCGCCGTGCGGTCCGGACGCTCGAAGACGGTGTCCTGGGCGAGCAGGTCCACCGTCAGACCCGGGCGTCGGCACACCTCGCCGCCCCCGGCCGCGAGCCGTCCGGCCAGCACGGCGAGCAAGGTCGACTTGCCCGCCCCGTTGCCGCCCGTGACCAGCAGCCGGTCCGAGGGCGACACCGTCAGGGAGACCGGCGCGAGGCGGCCCGGCACACCCGCCTCCCGCAGCGCGATCAGCGGCCCCGGTGCCTCCTCCGCCCGGACGGCCAGCGAGGGCGCCGCGAACCGCAGGGGCTTCGGTGGCTCGGCGACCTGTGCGCGCTCCAGCTCCTCCAGGCGCCGGGCGGCATCGCGCACCCGGCGGGAGATCTGGCTCTGCACCCGGCCCGCCCGGTGGCCGTACCCCATCTTCTCGTTGTCGCGCCGTCCCCGGTCCGGTGCCAGCCGGTGCGCGCCGACCCCCGCCGTCTGCCGCAGTTCCCGCAGCCGCTCCTGCTCCTCGGCGTAGCGCTGCTCCCAGCGCTGCCGCTCGGCGCGCTTGGCGCCGACGTAGGCGCTGTAGGTGCCCCCGAAGCGGAGCGGACCGTCCACGGCCGGGTCGAGGTCGATCAGATCGGTGCAGACGGAGTCGAGGAACGCCCGGTCGTGGCTGGCGGCCACCACGGTGCCCGGGAGGGCGCGGAGCTGCTCCTCAAGGAAGGCGGCGGCGCCGTCGTCGAGGTGGTTGGTCGGCTCGTCGAGGAGCATGGCCGAAGGCCGCCGTACGAGCAGCGCGGCCAGGGCGAGCCGGCCGCGCTGCCCGCCCGACAGCGAGCCGAGTGTGCGGTCATGGGCCAGGGCGCCCAGACCGAGGCCGTTCAGGACCAGGGCCGCGCGGCGGTCGGCGTCCCAGGCCTCGCGGTCCTGGGCCTGTTCGAGGCGCCTGCCGTAGGAGGTGAGGAGTTCCGGGTGGCCGGGGGCGTCCTCGGGCGTTTCGGCGAGCCGCTCGCTGAGCCGGGCGAGCTCCGCCAGGTCCGCGCGGGCCTGGCGCAGCGCCTCGTCGAGTACATCGGCGATGGTCGAGTCGGCGTCGAAAGGCATCTCCTGGTGCAGGAAGCCGAGGTCGCCGGGGCGTGTGACGCTGCCCGCGTCGGGCTTGTCCACGCCCGCCAGAAGGCGCAGCAGCGTGGACTTGCCGACGCCGTTCTCGCCGATCAGGCCGATGCGGCGGCCGGGGGACGCGGTCAGGGAGACACCGTCGAGC
>NZ_JASKYR010001310.1:0-1503 GCF_041028215.1 Streptomyces flavofungini | reverse complement strand
GTCCAGGACGGCACCTGACCGGGTCGGCGCACACCCACCAGGGCCGCACCTGACCGGGGGCGGCGCACACCCGCTTCGGGCACGCCCGCGTCGGGCACGCCCGCGTCGGGCACCTGACCGGGGGTGGCGCCCACCGGGGCCGCACCTGACCGGGTCGGCGCTCACCCGGGTCGGCGCCCACCCGGGCCGGGCATCCCCGTCGGCGTGCGTGCCACCCTGTGCTCATGCTCATCGCCCGTTCCGCCGCCCTCTTCCTTCTCGCCGCCGTCTTCGAGATCGGCGGCGCCTGGCTCGTGTGGCAGGGCGTGCGTGAGCACAAGGGCTGGGTCTGGATCGGTGCCGGAGTCATCGCACTCGGCGTGTACGGGTTCGTGGCCACGCTTCAGCCGGACGCCGAGTTCGGCCGCATCCTCGCCGCGTACGGCGGGGTCTTCGTCGCGGGCTCCCTCGCCTGGGGCATGGCCGCCGACGGCTACCGTCCCGACCGCTGGGACGTCACCGGCGCGCTGATCTGCCTCGCGGGCATGGCCGTGATCATGTACGCGCCCCGGGACTCGTGATGACGCAGGCGCCCCCGGGACTCGTGATCACGTACGCGCCGCGAGGTCGCTGAGCCGCACACATATCCTGGCGGCAGMYCAGCACGCACCGCCCAGCACGCACCGCCCGCCCCGCACCGCCCAGCACGCCGAGCCCAAGGAGCGCCCCATGACCGCCGCAGCCAACCGCATCGCGATCGTCACCGGCGCGAGCAGCGGCATCGGTGCCGCCACCGCGCGCGGGCTCGCCGAAGCGGGCTACCGCGTCGTCCTGACCGCCCGCCGCAAGGACCGCATCGAGGCGCTCGCCGCCGAGCTGACCGAGGCGGGGCAGGAGGCCACCGCGTACGCGCTCGACGTCACGGACCGCGCCGCCGTGGACACCTTCGCCACGGCGTTCAAGAAGATCGCGGTCCTGGTGAACAACGCGGGTGGCGCGCTCGGCGCCGACACCATCGCCAAGGGCGACCCCGCCGACTGGCGCCAGATGTACGAGACGAACGTCATCGGCACGCTGAACGTCACGCAGGCGCTGCTCCCCGCCCTCACCGCGAGCGGCGACGGCACGGTCGTGGTCCTCTCCTCGACGGCGGGCCACGGCACGTACGAGGGCGGCGGTGGCTATGTCGCCGCCAAGCACGCCGAGCACGTCCTCGCCGAGACCCTCCGCCTGGAGATCGTCGGCACCCCGGTCCGCGTGATCGAGGTCGCGCCCGGCATGGTGAAGACGGAGGAGTTCGCGCTGACCCGCTTCGGCGGCGACTCCGAGAAGGCCGCGAAGGTCTACGCCGGGGTGGCCGAGCCGCTCACGGCCGACGACGTGGCGGAGACGATCACCTGGGCGGTCACCCGCCCGCCGCACGTCAACATCGACCTCCTGGTCGTACGCCCGCGCGCCCAGGCGTCCAACACGAAGGTCCACCGGGAGTCGTGACGATGACGCTCCCCGGCGACGACCCCGGCA
>NZ_JASKYR010000131.1:0-14698 GCF_041028215.1 Streptomyces flavofungini | reverse complement strand
CGACCACCGCGGCCTGCGGCTCCCCGGGTCCGCCGGAGCGCGGGCGCACCGAGTCCAGACGTACCGAGACGGCGYCGTCCGCCGCGCACCGGCCGCGCGGCGCGGGGCAGTTGTTCCTGGGGACGTACACCTCGCAGCAGGGCGGCGGCCAGGGAATCGGCCTGGCGTCGTACGACGACACCACGGGGCAGCTCACCGGCACCGGCCCCCGGGCGCGCTCGGCGAGCGGACCGACCTCGTCAGGCACTCGACGCCGCCGCCGGGACCCGGCCAGAACGGGCCGCACGCCCACCAGATCGTCACGGACCCCGGCGGCCGGTACGTCCTCGCCGTCGACCTGGGCAACGACACGGTCTACACCTACCGCCTCGACACCAAGGCGGGCACCTTGAGCCAGGTGTCGTCCGCGCGGCTGCGGGCGGGTGCGGGACCGCGCCACCTCGCCTTCCACCCCTCGGGGCGCTTCGCCTACCTCGCCAATGAGCTGGACGACACCGTGGTCGTCTGCGCGTACGACCCGGCCACCGGGCGGCTCACCCCGGGCGAGCCGCAGCCGACCGGCTCCGGCGACGGCACCAACTACCCGGCGCAGTTCGCGGTCACCCGGGAGGGGCGGTTCGCCTTCCTCGCCAACCGGGGGCACAACAGCGTCGCGCGGTACGCCGTCGAGGAGGACGGGGCCCGGCTGCGGCTGCTCGGCACGGTCTCCGTGGACGGGGACTTCCCCCGGCATCTGGCGCTCTCGCCCTCGGAGCGGCTGCTGTTCACCGCGAACCAGAAGTCGGGCTCGGTGAGCGTGTTCCAGGCCGACGCGGACACCGGCGCGCTCCGTCTGACGGGAAAGCCGTTCGCGGCGCCGGTCGCGGTGTGCGCGCTGCCCTTCCACGAGGCGGGCCGCACGGCCTGACGTGTCCCCGGGCCACGGGGACCGCGACTGTCCCGCCCTTCACAAGCGCGCGGCAGTCGCCGACCGGCGGCGTGAGTCGCTACCGTACAGAGGCATGAGCACGGAACTGACCGTTCTCCTCGTCGCCGCGGCCGTGCTGGTCGTCGCGACGCTCACCGTCGCTGTCCTGCTGCTCGTACGCCTCGTGCGTACCCGCCGCGATCTGCGCAGAGCCGGGCTCCCCGTCGACCGGCAGTGGGTCTTCTGGGGAGCCATCGCCTATCTGGTGCTCCCCGCCGACCTGCTGCCCGACCCCATCTTCCTCGACGACATCGGGGTGCTGCTCGTGGCGCTGAAGTCGATGCGGACGGCGGGCACGGCGGCGACGCGGTCAGCCTCCGACGGGCCGGCCGCGCCAGGACGCCGATAGCCGGGCCTTCATCAGCAGGGCGTGCATGCAGTCCGTCACCTGGGTGACGTCCTCGACGGTCTGGTGGAACGGCAGGCGTACGTCGGCCTGGCTGCGCGCCCGTTCGAGCCGCAGGGTGATGCCGTGCATGTCGATGGCGAGCGGCCGGACCCGGATCACGCCCTGGAGGCTGTCGGGGCTGATGAGGCGGGTGAGCTGTTCGACGGCGTCCGGATGGGCGTCGGCGAGATGCGTGAGCAGCCGGGACTCCGCCTCGGCGAGCGGATCGGGCACGGTCAGGGCGAGTTCGTCGAGCTCGATGGCCTGCCGCTCGCCGCTCCCCTCGTGCAGCACCGCGCAGGTCGGTTCGAAGAGGAGGTGCTCGCCGTCGTGGGTGAGCGCTCCGGAGAGCCAGAGGCGGGCGCGGACGCGCTCCCGCATCGGGACCGGCGCGACGTCGGCGAACTCGATCAGCGTGGACGGTTCACCGCGGGGTGCGCAGATGAGGGCGGCGGCGAGCGCGCTGTCCTCGGGCGGGCACAGCCGCAGTCTGCCGTCCTCGGTGACACTGTGCGCGCCCACGAGTTCGTCCCTGCCGATCTCCGTGGTCACCGCGCAGGACCATGCGGTGGCAAGCACGGAACGCGCGCGTGCCGCCGCTGTGGGCACGGTCGTGCTGCTGTGACGGACACCCATCCTGAACCTCCATTAGGTAAGCCTTGCCTAACTTATCGGAGATCGAGGGGCGTCGCCAGTACGCGACCACTGCGCGACGCGTACGCGAAAGGCCCCGCACGGCGAACCGTGCGGGGCCGTCCCGATATGACCGGTCCGAACAGGCCGGTCATGTCAGCGCCGTGTCATCGCCGCGTCAGTGCCCGCGGGCGATCCATTCCTGGAGGTGCGGCGCCTCGGCGCCGATCGTCGTGCTGTCACCGTGCCCGGTGCGCACCACCGTCTCGGCGGGCAGCGTCAGGAGCCGCTGCTCGATGGAGGCGACGATCGTCGGGAAGTCGCTGAAGGAGCGGCCCGTCGCCCCGGGACCGCCCGCGAAGAGCGTGTCGCCCGTGAAGACGGTGCCCAGCTCCGCGGCGTACAGGCTGACCGCGCCGTGGCAGTGGCCCGGCGTGTGCAGCACCTTCAGGACGGTGCCCGCGACCGTGAGCTCCTGCCCGTCGGAAAGATCGCCGTCGGGCGCCCGGTCGGGGTGGGTCAGCTTCCACAGCTCCGTGTCGGCCGGGTGCAGCAGGATCGGCGCGCCCGTGCGCTCGGCCAGGGCCGGAGCCGCGTCGATGTGGTCGTCGTGGGCGTGGGTGCAGACGACGGCGACAAGACGCCGGTCCCCCACCGCCTCGGCGATGGCGTCCGCGTCGTGCGCGGCGTCGATGACGACGCACTCGCTGTCGTCGCCCACGATCCAGACGTTGTTGTCGACATCCCAGGTGCCGCCGTCCAGGGAGAACGTCCCGGACGTGACGAGGTGGTCGACGCGCGCGCCCGAGGCGCTTCCCGTGGTCCCGGCGGCCATCAGAACACCACCACCGAACGCAGCACGTCACCATGGTGCATCCGCTCGAAGGCCTTCTCCACGTCCGCCAGGGCGATCGTCTCCGTGACGAAGGCGTCCAGGTCCAGGCGGCCCTGCTGGTAGAGGTCGATGAGCATCGGGAAGTCGCGCGAGGGCAGGCAGTCGCCGTACCAGCTCGACTTCAGCGAGCCGCCGCGGCCGAAGACGTCGAGCAGCGGCAGCTCGATCTTCATCTCCGGGGTCGGCACGCCGACCAGGACGACCGTGCCCGCGAGGTCGCGGGCGTAGAAGGCCTGCTCGTACGTCTCGGGGCGGCCGACCGCCTCGATGACGACGTCGGCGCCATGGCCGCCGGTCAGCTCGCGCACGGCCTCGACCGGGTCGGTCTCGCGGGAGTTGACGGTGTGGGTCGCGCCGAGGCTCCGCGCCGTCCGGAGCTTGTTGTCGTCGATGTCGACGGCGATGATCCGCGCGGCACCGGCCAGGCGGGCGCCCACGACGGCGGCATTGCCGACGCCACCGCAGCCGATGACGGCGACCGAGTCGCCGCGCCCGACATCGCCGGTGTTGATGGCGGCCCCGATGCCCGCCATCACTCCGCAGCCGAGCAGGCCCGCGGCGGCGGGCGAGGCGCCCGGGTCGACCTTGGTGCACTGCCCCGCCGCGACGAGGGTCTTCTCGGCGAAGGCTCCGATGCCGAGCGCCGGGGAGAGCTCCGTGCCGTCGGCCAGCGTCATCTTCTGCTCGGCGTTGTGCGTGGCGAAGCAGTACTGGGGCCGTCCGCGCCGACAGGCCCGGCACTGTCCGCAGACCGCACGCCAGTTGAGGATCACGAAGTCACCCGGCTCGACCTCGGTGACGCCCTCGCCGACCGACTCCACGACGCCCGCGGCCTCGTGCCCGAGCAGGAAGGGGAAGTCGTCGTTGATGCCGCCCTCGCGGTAGTGGAGGTCGGTGTGACAGACCCCGCACGCCTGGACCTTCACCACGGCCTCGCCCGGGCCCGGGTCCGGGACGGTGATGGTCTCGATCCGTACCGGCTCGCCCTTCGCGCGTGCGATCACGCCTTGCACCTGCTGCGCCATGACTACAGCCCTTCTCTCTCTGCACGTCTTTCCCGCCCCATCGTTACAGGTCGGGCACAGGCTGTCCGCAGCGGCACGGGATCGTCCCCCGAGGCCCACCCGGGGGCGGGGAGCTCTGCGCGGTGGCGCCCGGGGAAGACAGCGACCCGGGGGCGCGGCATCCCCGGGGGCTCGCGGCCTTCGCGGTCTTGGCAGTCCTCGCGGTCCTCGCGGTCCTCGCGGTCCTCGCGTACCTGAACAGGCCGTGAACCGCCCGGGGGCGGTGGCGCGACGGCCCCTAAGGTGGGCGCGTGCGTGATCTCGCTGCCCAGACGCTGCTGCCGGTCGGCCCGGCGCTCGCCGTGGTCCTTCCGGTGCTGCTGCTCCTGGCGGCGGCGACGGCGGCGGTCTTCCGGCTGACCCCTGACGGGTCGCGCGGGCGGGCGCGCGAGATCCTGTTGGCCGGGCTCCGCGCCACGGTGCAGCTGGGGGCCGTCTCGCTGGTGATCGGCTGGGTGGTGCACCACACGGCGGCGCTCTACGCCTTCCTGCTGCTGATGTGCGCCGTCGCCACCCGCACGGCGGGGCGCCGCATCACCCCGAACGGCACCTGGTGGCGGGCCGCGCTGCCCGTCGCGGGCCCCGTCGTCCCGGTGGTGACGGGGCTGACCCTCGCCGGGCTGCTGCCCGTGCGGGGCGTGGCGATGGTCCCCGTGACGGGCATCCTCATCGGCGGCGCGCTGACCGCCACGGTGCTGGCGGGGCGCCGCGCCCTGGACGAGCTGCACACCCGCTACGGCGAGTTCGAGGCGGGCCTCGCGCTCGGCCTCGCCGAACACGACGCCCGCCTCGAAGTCATCCGCCCCGCCGCCTCGGACGCCCTCCTGCCGGGCCTCGACCAGACCCGCACGGTGGGCCTGGTCACCCTGCCCGGCGCCTTCGTAGGCATGCTCCTGGGCGGCGCGTCCCCCCTTCTGGCCGGAGCGGTACAACTCTTCGTCCTCCTGGCCCTGCTGGCCATCCAGGCGGTGTCGGTGGCCCTGACGGTCGAACTGATCGCCAGGGGGCATCTGCATCGCGCCACGAATCCTCAAGGCCGACCTACGGGTCGTTGAAGTCGCGACCGTGCTGCTCTTGGCCGCGTGTGGCAGCGCAGGTACGGCCGACGAGCACCCGACATCCGTCGCCTCATCCGCCGGTGGGGCGGTGCCCGCCGAAAGCAGGGGCTGGCGGCGGGTGACGCCCGACGGCGAGGCAGTCAGTAGCCGCACTGGTCCAGGGCGGCTGCGACGGCCCTGACCGCCGCTACCGGGGCGTAGGCTCCCCACCATGTCTGTCTACGAAGAAGAAATCGGTGCCCTCACGGGCGGCTCCGCCGACCTGAAGCGGTACGAAGGCAAGGTTGTTCTCGTCGTCAACGTCGCCTCCAAGTGTGGGCTCACCCCGCAGTACGCGGGTCTGGAGCGGCTGCACGAGCAGTACGCGGCGCGCGGGTTCAGCGTGCTCGGTGTGCCCTGCAATCAGTTTATGGGGCAGGAGCCGGGTACGTCCGAGGAGATCGCGGAGTTCTGCTCGGCGACGTACGGCGTCACGTTCCCGATGACGGAGAAGGTCGACGTCAACGGGGGCGGGCGGCATCCGCTGTACACGCGGCTCGTCAGCACTCCGGACGCCGAGGGCTATACCGGCGACATCAGGTGGAACTTCGAGAAGTTCCTGGTGGACGCTTCGGGCGACCCTGTAGCGCGCTTCTCCCCGCAGACCGAGCCCGACGCTCCGGAACTCGTCGCCGCCATCGAGAAGCACCTGCCCGCCTAGTACGTACCGGACCTCGTACGTACCGGGTGCGGAGGGGCCCGCCCCGTGAGCCAGGGCCCCTCCGCCGCGTGCCCGGCGGTCTCAGGCCGCCGGGGCCGGCTTGGTGCCGAGGCGGACCGCACCGGCCACCGCCGCGACCCCGAACGCCGCGACGGCGGCGCCGACGGTCACGGCGCCGGGTGCTCCGGCGCCGATCGTGCCCGCGGTGGTCCCGCCGATCGCGGTCAGCGAGGCGGCCATCACCGCGGCGATGCGTTTACGGCTGGGGAGTTCCATCTGCGTTCCTCGCCCTCGTTGCCCTCGTTGCGATCCTGACAGGCGGTCGTGGAAGGCGCGTACCCGCCCTCGTCATGAACAGACCGCCGGGAGCGTCTCGCGCGACGCCCGCGCCGCCTCTGTACAGGCCCGCCCGGAACCTCCGTGGCGGATGGCACGCGCGCACCAGCGGGGGCGAGTGTGACCGGCCCCCCACGCCGTCCCGCCCCGCGGCGACCGCGCGATACATCCGGGCGGGCCAAGCCGATCTGCGGAGTCGCGGTCGCGCTCATACGGTGACTGAATGGTCATCAGGTACCTTTCGCGCTCCCCCTCCGTCCGCACCGCGGCCCTCGCGCTCGGGGCTCTGGTCCTCCTGTCCACACCCGCCCTGTCCACACCCGCCTCGGCCGCCGACGCCCCGGCGGAGCCCGCGCCGCCGCGGCCCCTTCCCGCGTACTCCTCCGCCCTCCTCGACAAGCCCGGCGTGCAGGTCAGGCTGGGTCCCGGCGCGCCGCAGGTGCCCGATCGGGTGTCCGCGCTCGCCTGGGTGGTGGCCGACGCCCGCACGGGTGAGGTGCTCGCCGCGCGGAACGCCCACCGCCCGCTGCCGCCCGCCTCGACGCTCAAGTCGCTCTTCGCCCTCGCGGTCCTGCCGCACCTGGACGCCGGGAGCAGGCACCTGGTCGCCCAGCGCGAGCTCGACCAGGTCGGTGACGGCAGCAGCCTGGTCGGGGTGGCGCCCGGCCGCGACTACCGCGTCGCCGACCTGTGGCGCGGCGTCTTCCTCAGCTCGGGCAACGACGCGGTGCACGTCCTCGCGCGGCTCAACGGCGGCCTGGACCGCTCCATCCAGCAGATGCGGGACAAGGCGGCGGAGCTGGGCGCGAGGGACACGCACGTGGTCTCGCCCGACGGCTACGACGCCGACGGACAGGTGTCGTCCGCGTACGACCTGGCGGTCTTCGGCAGGGCCGGGATCGCCGACCCGCAGTTCTCCCGCTACTGCTCGACGCGTGTCGCCCAGTTCCCCGCGGGCGGCTGGTCGTACCCCATCCAGAACACCAACCGGCTCCTGACCGGCGCGGACGGCGTCGCGCCGTACCCGGGGCTGCTCGGCGTCAAGAACGGCTACACCAGCCACGCGGGCGCCACCCTGATCAGCGCGGCCGAGCGGGACGGGCGCACGCTCGTGGTGACGGTGCTCAACCCGCAGGAGGGCGGCGGGCACGCCGTGTACGAGGAGACCAGGGCCCTGCTCGACTGGGGCTTCGCAGCGGCGGGGAAGGTGCGCCCGGTGGGGTCGCTGCTTCCGCCGCCCGCGAAGGTCGCCCGCGCTCAGGGGCCCGGGGAGAGCGGCCTGATGGACCCCGACGACTCCGACTGGCCGGCGCTCATGATGGTCGTGGCGGGCTCGGTCGCGGTGCTCGCGGGCCTGGTCATCGCGGTGCGGCGGCGGGCGGCTACGGTGTCCCGGCGTACGGACGCGAAGAAGAAGATCGTCGAGTGAGGGCCCGCCGCCGCGCGGGCTCCGCGTGAGCGCGGGAGACGTCGGATGGCTGGAGCGCTGGGGGTGGCCGTGCTCGGCGCGGGCCACATGGGGGCCGACCACATACGGCGGATCGGCGGCACGGTGGGCGGGGCCCGCGTCGTGGCGGTCGCCGATCCCGACACCGCGCGGGCCGAGGCCGCGGTGGCCGGGAGGCCCGGGGTGTCCGTGCACGGCGACGCCCTGGCCGCGCTCGACGCCCCCGGCGTGGAGGCGGTCCTGGTGGCCTCGCCCGAGGGGGCGCACGAGGAGGCGCTGCTCGCGGCGTGCGCGCGGGGCCTGCCGGTGCTCTGCGAGAAGCCGCTGACGCCGGACTCCGCGTCGGCGCTGCGGGTGGTCGAGGCCGAGGCACGGCTGGGGCGCAGGCTGATCCAGGTGGGGTTCATGCGCCGGTACGACGCGGAGTACGCGGCCCTGAAGGCACTGCTCGACTCCGGGCGGCTCGGCCGCCCCCTCATGCTGCACTGCCGCCACCGCAATGTGTCCTCTCCCCCGTACTTCACCTCGTCGATGCTGATCAGCAGCTCCGTCTCGCACGAGATCGACGCGGCCCGCTGGCTGCTCGGCCAGGAGATCACCGCCGTGACGGTGCTGCGCCCCGCACCCTCCTCCGGCGCCCCCGGTGGCCTGCTCGATCCGCAGCTGGTGCTCTTCGAGACCTCCGGCGGCGCGGTCGTCGACGTGGAGATCTTCGTCAACTGCGGCTTCGGCTACGAGGTGCGGTGCGAGGCGGTCTGCGAGCACGGCAGCGCCCAGGTGGGTGAGGCCCACTCCATGGTCGTCCGCTCGGCGGGCGGCGCGCGCGAGGACGTGCCCCGGACTATCTGGTCCGCTTCGCCGACGCCTACGACCGTGAGGTGCGCGCCTGGGCCGCCGACGCCCGCGCGGGCCGCGTCAGGGGCCCGAGCGCGTGGGACGGCTACGCGGCGGCGGTCGTGGCCGAGGCCGGGGTCGCGGCTCTTGAGGGCGGGCGGCGCACGGCGGTCGAGCTGGCGCGGCGGCCCGCCCTGTACGGCTGAGGCTGAGGGAGCGGCGGAGGCCGGGGGGTCACGGCTCCCCGTGGCCGGAGCCGAACCGCCTGCGGTCCCGCTCGTCCCACTTGGTGGTGTCGCGCGGTTCGACGTAGGGCTCCTCGTCCGGCGGATGGCCACCGGCGATGGCCCGCTGCCGGGAGGTCTCGGCGTCGAATTCCAGGCCGAGCAGGATCGCGAGGTTGGTGATCCACAGCCACACCAGGAAGACGATGATCCCGGCGAAGGTGCCGTAGGTCTTGTTGTACGAGGCGAAGTTCGCCACGTACAGCGCGAAGGCGGCGGAGGCGATCAGCCAGATCAGCAGGGCGAGCAGGCTGCCCGGGGTGACCCAGCGCAGACCGCGGACCTTGGCGTTGGGCGTGGCCCAGTACAGGATGGCGATCATGACCGTGACCAGCAGGACGAGCACCGGCCACTTGGCGATCGACCAGACGGTCAGCGCGGTGTCGCCGACGCCGAACGCGGTGCCCGCCTGCTGGGCCAGCGGTCCGGTGAAGACCACGATCAGCGCGCTGAGCACGGCGAGGACCATCAGGACGACGGTGACGCCGACGCGGACCGGCAGCACCTTCCAGACCGGGCGGCCCTCGGGGATGTCGTAGACGGCGTTGGCCGAACGGATGAACGCGGCCACGTAGCCGGAGGCGGACCAGACGGCCAGGACGACGCCCACGACGGCCATCAGGGAGCCGACTCCGGCGTTGCCCTGGAGCTGCCGCACCGCGTTGGTGATCACTTCGCGTGCGGCGCCGGGCGTGAGCTGGGTGAGGTTGTCGAGCACCTTGTCCGTGGTGGACCTTCCGGCGATGCCGAGCAGGGAGACCAGGACCAGGAGCGCGGGGAACAGCGCCAGGACGCCGTAGTACGTCAGGGCCGCCGCGCGGTCGGTGAGCTCGTCGCGCTGGAACTCGGCCATGGTCCGGCGCAGCACGTCCCGCCACGACTTCTTGCCGAGGGCCGTGGGTGTGGCCGGTGCCTGCCGCTCCACCTCGGGCTCGGGCCCGTAATCCGGGCCGGGTCCGCCGTATACGTCCTGACCGGATTTGTCCTGCCCGGATTCGCCCTGACCGGATTCGCCCTGACCGGATTCATGTCGCCGTGTCATGCGTCCAGGAGTACCTGTGCTCCGCGCCGCTCGCACGCGGGCCGGAAGCCGGATGGCGGTCAGACGCCGCCGAGCAACCGGGAGAGGCCTTGGTCGAGATCGAGGCTGGTCTCCTCGTCCCCGGCGGGGACGCTGGCGTAGGTGCGCGACAGGAAGCGGCGCAGCACGGGGGTGTCGAACTGGACCAGGGCCAGACCCTGGTGCGAGTGGAACTCAAGGACCGTGCGCGACCGGCCGGAGGGCCATATGTGCACGTCACCGCCGCCCGCGGGGGAGGTGAGTCCGTCGTCGAGGAGCTGGCGGGCGAAGATCCAGGTGACCTCCATGCCGTCGAGCGAGGCCTCGGAGGGGAAGGTGATCTGCACGGCGAGCGGGTCGGCCGCCGAGTAGCGCAGGACCACGGCCAGGGCGCGCTCGCGGCCGTCCGGGGTGACGAGGCGAGCGCGGGCGGGCTGCTGGAGGGTGTCGGCCATGATCGAGCTCCACTTCTGCTGTTCCAGTTCTCGGGACCCCCTGCGGTGGGGTCCCCATGCCCTTAGGACCCGTGACATGGCCCTCCATTACGGCGGCGCGCCGAAAGGTTCATGTGACCTGAGTCACTCTCCTCGGTCGGTGAGGCGTCGCGGCGGCACATGGTCGGCCGTGCCGCCGCGCCTCCCGAGTGCCCGTCACAGCGGAGTGCACACGTACCTCTGGTGACCACCGGCCCCGGCTGCGCCACGCCCGGGACCGATGCAGGATGGCCCCATGCTGCTCGCCCGGCTCGCCCACGTGTCCAAGGAAGTGGCCGCCACTTCCGCCCGTACGAGGAAGATCGCCCTGCTCGCCGAGCTGTTCCGCGCGGCCGAGCCGGAGGACGTGCCGATCGTCATCCCCTATCTCGCGGGACGGCTGCCCCAGGGGCGGCTCGGCATCGGGTGGAGCACGCTCAAGGAGGCGGGACCGCCCGCCGACGAGGCGACACTGACCGTGGCCGGTGTGGACGCGGCGCTGACCGCGATCGGCGCGGTGTCCGGCGCCGGGTCCCAGGCCGAGCGCAGACGCCTGGTGGGCGAGTTGATGGGGGCCGCCACCGCCGACGAGCAGAAGCTCCTTGTCGGTCTGCTCACCGGCGAGCTGCGCCAGGGCGCCCTGGACGCGGTCGCCGTCGAGGGCCTCGCGGTGGCCACGCAGGCGCCGCCGGACGCCGTGCGGCGCTCGGTGATGTTCGCCGGGGGCGTGGCGCCGGTCGCCGAGGCGCTGCTCGCCCGTGGCGTCGCGGCGCTCGACGAGTTCCGGCTGACGGTGGGCCGCCCCCTCCAGCCGATGCTGGCGCAGGGCGCCACGTCGGTCGCCGAGGGCATCGACAAGGTCGGCGCGTGCGCCGTCGAGGAGAAGCTGGACGGCATCCGCGTCCAGGTGCACCGCAGCGGGGACGACGTACGCGTCTACACGCGCACCCTGGACGACATCACCGACCGGCTGCCCGAACTGACGGCGGCGGCCCGGGAGCTCGCGGGCGAGCACTTCATCCTGGACGGCGAGGTCATCGCCCTCGGCGACGACGGGCGCCCGCGGCCCTTCCAGGACATCGCCGGGCGGGTCGGCTCGCGCGTCGACGTGGCCGCCGCGGCGGCCGAGCTGCCCCTGTCGCCGGTCTTCTTCGACGCCCTGTCGGTGGCGGGCCGCGACCTGGTCGACCTGCCGCTCGGCGAGCGCCACACGGAACTCGCCGCCCTGGTCCCCGAGCCGATGCGGGTCCGCCGCACCCTGGTCGAGGACCCGGCCGACGAGCGGCAGCGCGCCGCGGCCCAGGAGTTCTTCGAGGCGACGCTCGGGCGCGGCCACGAGGGTGTGGTGCTCAAGTCGCTCGACGCCCCCTACAACGCGGGCCGCCGGGGTGCCTCCTGGGTGAAGGTGAAGCCCGTGCACACCCTTGACCTGGTGATCCTCGCCGCCGAGTGGGGCTCGGGCCGCCGCACCGGCAAGCTCTCCAACCTGCACCTGGGCGCCCGGCGCCCGGACGGGACCTTCGCCATGCTCGGCAAGACCTTCAAGGGCATGACGGACGCGATGCTCGCCTGGCAGACCGAGCGGCTCCAGGAGCTGGCGGTCAGCGCGGACGACTTCGTCGTACGGGTCCGCCCCGAGCTGGTGGTGGAGATCGCCTACGACGGACTCCAGCGCTCCTCGCGCTATCCGGCGGGCGTCACCCTGCGCTTCGCCCGCGTCGTGCGCTACCGCGAGGACAAGCCCGCCGACCAGGCGGACACCGTCGAGACGGTCCTCGCCCGGCGCACCCCCTGAGCGACCGGCCCCGAGCGACCCCCACAGCGCCGAGCCCGAACGACCCCTACAGCGGTGAGACCGTGTCCCGCGCGTAATTTTGCCAATCCTTAACGCCCGATAGGGTGACAGGCCGGGGTTGATCACTCATGACGCAAGGGGAGAGCTGTGCCCGCATCACGCCTCAGCCGTACGCCGCTTCCAGGCATCGGCATCCGGTACGACCTGACCACCCGAGAACAGCGGCGGCTCTCGGTGGTCGCGCACCGGGACGGTGCCCGCACCCTGAGCGCCTACCGCTCGGACGACCCCGACGAGTGCGCGATGTCGCTGCGCCTCAGCTCGGGTGAGGCGGACGCGCTGATCGACGCGCTGATGCCCTCGCATCACAGCCCGAACCTGCTGCACACCACCGACCTCGGCCTGGTCGCCGAGCGGGTGCTGCTCTCGGCGACCTCACACTGGAACGGGCGCCTCCTCGGCGAGACCCGGATGCGCACCGAGACCGGCGTCTCGATCGTCGCGGTCCTGCGGCGGGCCGAGGCCATCCCCTCCCCCGCCCCCGACTTCCGCCTCGCGGGCGGCGACACCCTCATCGTGATCGGCACCCGCGAAGGCGTGGAGACGGCCGCGACGATACTCGGGCGGGAGTGATCGCGTGCACTCCGCTGTCTTCCTGATCGAGTTCGGCGCGATCATCCTGGCCCTCGGCCTGCTCGGCAGATTCGCCGGGCGCTTCCAGTTCTCGCCGATCCCGCTGTACCTGCTCGCGGGCCTCGCGTTCGGCCAGGGCGGGCTCCTGCCGCTCGGCGCCAGCGAGGAGTTCGTCGCCATCGGCGCCGAGATCGGCGTCATCCTGCTGCTGCTGATGCTCGGCCTGGAGTACACCGCGAGCGACCTCGTCAGCAACCTCAAGACGCAGTACCCCGCCGGTCTCGTCGACATGACGCTCAACGCCGTCCCCGGCTTCGTCGCCGCGCTCCTGATGGGCTGGGGCCCGGTCGCCGCCGTGGTCCTCGCGGGCGTCACCTGGATCTCGTCCTCCGGCGTCATCGCCAAGGTCCTCGGCGACCTCGGACGGCTCGGCAACCGCGAGACCCCGGTCATCCTCAGCATCCTCGTCCTCGAAGACCTGGCGATGGCCGTCTACCTGCCGATCATCACCGCGCTCCTCGCGGGCGTCGGCCTGGCCGCGGGCAGCCTCACGCTGGCCATCGCGCTCGGCGCGGCCGGGATCGTGCTCTTCCTCGCGGTGCGCTACGGACGGCTGATCTCCCGCTTCGTCTCCAGCGACGACCCCGAGAAGCTGCTCCTCGTGGTGCTCGGCCTGACCATCCTGGTCGCCGGGCTCGCCCAGCAGCTCCAGGTGTCCGCCGCCGTCGGCGCCTTCCTGGTCGGCATCGCGCTCTCCGGTGAGGTCGCCGAGGGAGCCCACTCGCTGCTCGCTCCGCTGCGGGACCTCTTCGCCGCCGTCTTCTTCGTCTTCTTCGGCCTGCACACCGACCCCGCGAGCATCCCGCCCGTCCTGCTCCCGGCCCTCGCGCTCGCCGTCCTCACCGCGCTCACGAAGATCGCCACCGGTTACTGGGCGGCCCGCAGGGCGGGCGTCTCCGTCCGGGGACGCTGGCGCGCGGGCGGCGCACTGGTGGCGCGGGGCGAGTTCTCCATCGTCATCGCCGGACTCGCGGTCGCCGCGGGCATCGAACCCATGCTCGGGCCGCTGGCCACGGCGTACGTCCTGATCCTCGTCATCATCGGCCCGCTGACGGCCCGCTACACCCAGCCCGTCGCACAGTACGCGGGCGGCCTCATCGCCCGGCGCCGCGGCCTCCCGGACACCGCCGCCGCGCACGTCCCCGGACCGCGCGAGACCGTCGAGTCCCTGGACGGACAGGACGCGGGCGACCGCTCCTAGCGCCTTTCGATCTGCTGAGCCCGAGCCGTACCCGAGAGCCTTCGGCCTCACGGGTACGGCTCGCGCGTTACGTGTAGAGGGCATGTGTAGTGGACTCCGGGACTGCCGCCCACGGCTCCGGCCACGCCTGGCACGATGCTCCCCATGACCTCAGGGCCCGCCTTCCGCCTCGCACGAGCCGCCGTGTTCGCGGCCGTGTGCGTGGTGGCGACGGCCCTGGGTCACGCGCTCATGTCCGGTGCCCCGCTGCCCTGGTGGGCGGTGGCCTACGCGTTCGCCGCCACATCGGCCGCCGCGTGGTGGCTGACCGGGCGCGAACGCGGGGCCGTGGAAGTCACCGCCGCCACCGTCACGGCACAGCTCGCCCTGCACGAACTCTTCGGTCTCGCCCAGCGGGTGAGCGCCCCGGGACCCGCGCGGATGCCCCTGACCGCCACGTCGCCGCCCACGTCCACGTCCATGTCCATGGGCGGCGACATGGCGCACATGGCCCATCCGATGCCCTCGGCACCGGCCTCGGGCCACGCGGCGATGCCGGACGAGGGCGTCTCGCACTGGATCATGTCCGTCTTCGGGCACAGCGGCTCCGGGATGTTCCTCGCCCACCTCACCGCCGCGCTGCTCTGCGCCCTGTGGCTGTGGCGCGGCGAGGCCGCCGCCTTCCGCACCGGACGCGCCCTCGCCGCCGCCGTCTTCGTACCGCTGCGGCTGGTCCCCCCCCCCCAGTGCGAGACGCCCTCGTCCGGCATCGCCGCGTGGCCCGAGGCCGGTGCCGAGGGCATCGGATGGGCCATGTGCGCCATGTCGCCGCCCACGTCCACGTCCATGTCCATGGGCGGCGACATGGCGCACATGGACATGGACGTGGAC
>NZ_JASKYR010001309.1:0-457 GCF_041028215.1 Streptomyces flavofungini | reverse complement strand
GTCCTGACGGTCCTGGCGACCGCCGCGGCAACAAGGGCGACGACCAGCAGGGCGGCGGCCGCCAGGACCGTCAGGACCGTCAGCAGCAGGGCGGCGGGCGGCAGGACCGTCAGCGTGACAACGGCCCGCGGGCCGTGCCGCTTCACCAGGTCCTCGGCGGCGTCGAGCGCATCGCCCCGGTTCAGCGTGCGCGTCTCTGTACCCTTCACGGCTCCTGGTGTAACTGTGTTACAGACCCACCGCAAGCCACTCCGGCCGACCGCACGGGCCGGCCCCCCCCCCCCCCCCCCCCCCCCCCCCCCCCCCCCCCCCCCCCCCCCCCCCCCCCCCCCCCCCCCCCCCCCCCCCCCCCCCCCCCCCCCCCCCCCCCCCCCCCCCCCCCCCCCCCCCCCCCCCCCCCCCCCCCCCCCCCCCCCCCCCCCCCCCCCCCCCCCCCCCGGGCCTGGCCGTCGCAGAG
>NZ_JASKYR010001308.1:0-1047 GCF_041028215.1 Streptomyces flavofungini | reverse complement strand
GTGGTTGTGGTGGCCGGGATGGCCGGGGTCGGGAAGAGTGCCCTGGCCGTGGAGGTGGCACACCGGCTGCGGGAGGAGTTCCCGGACGGGCAGCTCTACATCAACCTGCACGGTGCGACGCCGGGCATGACCCCGCTCACCCCGGGCCAGGCGCTCGCCTCGCTCCTGCGCGACCTCGGGGCGGAGCCGCGCCACACCCCGGAGAGCGGCGCGGACCCCTCGGCGGCCTCGGCGCTGCTGCGCTCGCTGCTGGCGTCCACCCGTACGCTGCTCGTCCTCGACGACGCCGCCACCGCCGCGCAGGTGCGCCCGCTGCTGCCCGCGGGGCCCGGCTGCGCGGTCATCGTCACCAGCCGTTCGCCGCTGACGACGCTGGACGGCGCGGCGCTCTTCCCGCTGGAGCCGCTCTCGGCGGGGGACAGCGCCGCGCTCCTGCGGGCCGTTTCGGGGCGCGAGGGCCTCGACGCCGGGCACCCCCTGATCGAGCTCGCGGGCCGCCTCCCGCTGGCCCTGCGCGTCGTCGCCGCCCGCCTGGCCGCGCGGCGGGCCCTCACCCCGGACGCGCTCGCCGAGCTGCTCACCGACAGCGAGGGCCGCCTGCACCACCTCGAATACGACGACTTGAGCGTGCGCCGCTCCCTGGCCGTGGCCCTGGACGCCCTGCGCACCTCGGAGCGCGCGGCCGACCGCGACGCCGCCCTCGCGCTGGCCCGCATCGGCGCGCTCGACCTCCCCGCGTACGGCGTACCGCTCCTCGCCCGCCTCCTCGGCACCGACGAACTGCGGGCGGGCGCGGCCCTCGACCGCCTGGTCGACGTGGCCCTCCTCGAAGAGACGGCCTACGGCCGCTACGCCCCGCACGACCTCGTACGGGACTTCGCCAGAGAGACGGCGGCCGGTGCCGATGCAACGGACGGCGGCGCCACGGACGTCGTGCACGAGGCCCTCCGCTGGTACGCGGAGTACGCCCGCCGCACCCTCCTGGCCATCCTGCCGGACGGCCTGGACAGGGCGGACCGGCTGCGTGGCGTCGAGTCACACCTGGCC
>NZ_JASKYR010001307.1:0-1164 GCF_041028215.1 Streptomyces flavofungini | reverse complement strand
GGCCGGGGCCGGTGGTCGAGAATCCGCCCGCCCCCTCCGACCTGGCGTTCCTCCAGCTGTCCGGCGGCTCGACGGGCGTACCGAAGCTGATCCCGCGCACGCACGACGACTACATCTACTCGCTCCGCGGCTCCAATGAAATCTGCGCCGTCGACGAGACGTCCGTATACCTGGTGGCCCTCCCCGCGGCGCACAACTTCCCGCTCTCCTCCCCCGGTTCGCTCGGCGCGCTCTACGCGGGCGCCCGCGTGGTCCTCTCCCCCCAGCCGAGCCCCGACGCCGCCTTCCCGCTCATCGAGGCGGAGGGGGTGACGATCACCGGTCTGGTCCCGCCGCTCGCCCTGGTCTGGACCGAGGCGGCGCCGTCATCCGCGTACGACCTGAGCAGTCTCGAAGTCCTCCTGGTCGGCGGCGCGAAGTTCAGCGAGGAGGCGGCGCGGCGCGTGAAGCCCGCGCTCGGCTGCACGTTGCAGCAGGTCTTCGGCATGGCGGAGGGCCTGGTCAACTACACCCGCCTGGACGACCCGTACGAGACGGTCGTCACGACCCAGGGCCGCCCGATCTCCCCGGACGACGAGATCCGGATCGTCGACGACAAGGATGAGGACCTGCCCGTCGGCGAGAGCGGCCACCTGCTCACCCGCGGCCCGTACACGATCCGCGGCTACTGGCGGGCCCCCGAGCACAACGCCCGCTCGTTCACGGCCGACGGCTTCTACCGTACGGGCGACATCGTCCGCCTGACGGAGACCGGCCACCTGGTGGTGGAGGGCAGGGCCAAGGACCAGATCAACCGCGGCGGCGAGAAGATCGCGGCGGAGGAGGTCGAGAACCACATCCTGGCCCATCCGTCGGTGCACGACGCGAACGTCGTCGCCGAACCCGACCCCTACCTCGGCGAACGCACCTGCGCCTACGTCATCCTGCGCGCGGGCGCCGAGCCGCTGAAGCCGGTGGCCGTGAAGAAGTTCGTACGGGAAAGGGGCCTGGCCGCGTACAAGGTCCCGGACCGGGTGGAGTTCGTGACGGCGTTCCCGCGGACGGGCGTAGGCAAGATCTCGAAGAAGGACCTGAGGGCGGCGGCGACGGGCCCCTGGGCCTGACGGGGCACCGGAGCCCAGCCGTACTCCCCCTCCACCCCACCCCAGCTCGAAGCAAGGAAAG
>NZ_JASKYR010001306.1:0-1266 GCF_041028215.1 Streptomyces flavofungini | reverse complement strand
TCGGCCCCCGTCGACACCCCGGCCCTCCAGGAGCTGCTCCAGCGGGTCTCCCGGCTCGTCGACGACCATCCCGAAGTGGTCGGCGTCTCCCTGGAGCCCGTGGTCGTGGCCACGCGCGGCCTCTCCGTACTCGGCGCGTCGGTGCGGCTCGCGCCCCCGCCCGCCCGCGACGACCTGGGCCCGCGGACGCTTCCCGGCTACTGAACCCGGCCCCCGGGTGCCGGGCCGCCCGCGGGGGCCCGTGGGCCCCGCGCCGGGCCGTAGGATGGACGGCATGGCAAAGACCGGTACGACGACCCAGGGGCTGCGCGCGGCGATCGAGCGCAGCGGCTACTACCCGGCCCTCGTGGCCGAGGCCGTGGAGGCCGCCATCGGCGGCGAGGCCATCGGGTCGTACCTGGTCCACCAGGAGACGACGTTCGACGCCAACGAGGTGCGCAGGCACGTCACGGTCCTCGTGCTGACCGGCAACCGCTTCATCGTCAGTCACACCGACGAGCAGGCGGCGGACGGCACCTCGCCCACGCCGTACGCGACGACCTCCACGGAGTCGGTCAAGATCGGCCGGATCTCCTCGGTCGTGCTCAGCCGCGTCGTCGCCAACCCCGAGAAGTACGTTCCCGGCACCCCGCCCCGCGAGGTCGTCCTGACCATCGGCTGGGGCGCGGTCTCCCGTATCGATCTGGAGCCCGCGGCCTGCGGCGACCCCAACTGCGAGGCCGACCACGGGTACACCGGCAGCTCCACCGCCGACGACCTGAGCCTGCGCGTCAGCGAGGCCGGGGACGGCCCCGACGCCGTGCGGCAGACCCTCGCCTTCGCCCAGGCGCTGTCCGAGGCCACCGCGGAGACCGCCCGCTGATGTCCCTGCCCGCCTGGGACGACGTGGAGCCGCTCGCCCTCGACACCGCCCCCGTGCCCGCGTACGGCTCGGGATCGCTCGCCGACCTGCTGCCCACGCTCGTCGCCCACCAGGGCGTGCCCGGCCACGCGCCGGCCATCGCCGAGCTCGCCCCCGCCGACCGCAACTGCGTCTTCCTGATCGACGGTCTCGGCTGGGAGCAGCTCAAGGCGCACCCCGCGGAGGCGCCCTTCCTGACGTCGCTCCTGTCGAGTTCGCGGGGCGGCACGGGGCAGCCGCTCACCGCCGGGTTCCCCGCCACCACCGCGGCCTCGCTCGCCTCGGTCGGCACGGGTCTGCCGCCCGGCGCGCACGGCCTGCCGGGGTACACGGTGCGCGACCCCGCCACCGGCGAGCTGATGAAC
>NZ_JASKYR010001305.1:0-1335 GCF_041028215.1 Streptomyces flavofungini | reverse complement strand
GGGCGGGGCCGGACACGAAGGCGCCGCGCTCGACCGCGAGGCGCTGCGCGAGCGTCTGGTCGCCGCGCTTGCCGCCGACGACCAGGCACTGCTCGGGCAGCTGGCGGTGCTGGCGGTCGACGGCTTCGGCGCCTATGGCTCATCGGGCCGGTCGGGCTCGTCGGGCCGGTCGGGCTCGTCGGGGGTCTCCGACGGCTGGTCCTCGTATCAGACCCTGGAGCGGCTGCGGCCCGAGACGCTCCTCGCGCGTGTGCGCGCCGCCCGGCGCGCGGACTCCGGCGGGGACGCCGCGKTCACCGACCGCCTTGAGGCCGATGAGATCCGGCGGCGCATCGAGGGTTTCCGTGAGCGGGTCCGCTCGGAGGCCCGCCGCCGGGTCGCCGAGCGGCGCGGTACGGAGGAGATCGCCCGCCGCGCCGTGGCGACCACCGCCGACCGGGTCGACTTCCTCCTCGCGGGCCGCGCCCACCTGGACGAGCTGCGCAGGACCGTGCATCCGCTGGCCCGCAAGCTCGCCACCCGCCTGGCCGCCCGCCGCAGACGCGCCGCGCACGGCTCCATCGACCTGCGCAGGACCCTGCGCGGTTCGCTGTCGACCGGCGGCGTCCCGATGCGTCCGGTGCTGCGCCGCCGCCGTCCCGGCCGCCCGGAGCTGGTGCTGCTCTGCGATGTGTCCGGTTCGGTGGCGGGCTTCGCCAACTTCACGATGCTGCTGGTGCAGGCGCTGCACGACCAGTTCAGCAAGGTGCGCGTGTTCGCCTTCGTCAACCGCGTCGACGAGGTGACGGGGCTGCTCGCGCACGGCACGGCGGACCCGGCCGGCCTCGGCGCCCGTATCGCGGGCGAGGCCGCTGTCACCGGCTGGCACGGCAGCAGTGACTACGGCACGTCGCTCGGCGAGTTCGCCGAGCGGTACCTCGACGCGGTCGGGCCGCGCTCCACCGTCTTCGTCCTCGGCGACGCCCGTACGAACATGAGCGACCCCAACGTGCCCGCCCTGCGGCACATCGCCGAGCGGGCCCGCCAGGTGTACTGGCTCAACCCCGAGCAGCGCTCGCAGTGGTCGACCGGCGACTCGGCGGCGTACGCGTACGCGGCACAGGTCGAGATGCACGAATGCCGCAACGCCCGCCAGCTCGGGGCGCTGATCGCACGGCTGCTGCCGGTCTGACGCCAGGCCGGAACCGACGGCACGCGCCTGAGCACCCGGGCGGAAGTGATGGCCCCGGGCTCAGCCGTCCCGGCGCCCCGCGTCATCCAAACGCTCCGGCCCCGTAAGCGCCTTCGCCGCCCTACCCCGCGCCCCTCGCGCCGCTACCGCGCACAGCTAGCCCC
>NZ_JASKYR010001304.1:0-862 GCF_041028215.1 Streptomyces flavofungini | reverse complement strand
GACTCCGCTCAGGTCCTGCCCGTGATGCCCGTTTCCGCGGGCGCCCCGGCTCGCCCCACCCACCGGTAGCGCCGCTCCGGACGCCCCGTCCCCCCGTACCGCAGCGTCACGTCCGCGCGGCCCGTCTCCGCGAAGTGCTCCAGATAGCGCCGGGCGCTGACGCGGGAGAGCGCGCCGGCCGCCGCGCACTCCGAGGCGGAGAGGCCCCCGGGGTGCTCGCGCAGGGTCTGTTCGACCAGGTCAGCGGTGTGCGCCGCGAGGCCCTTGGGGAGTTCGCGGGAGCCCGGCGGGCGGGTGCCGAAGATGCGGTCGACGTCCTCCTGACGGGCCTCCGCCAGACCGTCGAGGCGGGCCCGCACCGCCGCCACGTGCCGCAACTGCTCCTCCAGGGCGGCCCGGTTGAACGGCTTGATCAGATAGTGCAGGGCGCCCGCCCGCAGCGCGGCCCGTACGATCTCCGCGTCCCGCGCCGCCGTGATGAACAGCGCGTCCACCGGCGGCCGGCCGGGATCGCGCTCCTCGGCCGCCCGCAGCTCCCGCAGCACCGCGATGCCGTCCATGTCGGGCAGATAGACATCGAGGAGCACGAGGTCGGGGCGCACGTCCCCGGCTAGGCGCACCGCCTCCGCGCCGCTGTGGGCGACGCCGACCACGCTGAAGCCGTCCACCGTGGCGACGTACCTGCTGTGCAGCCTGGCGACCATGAAGTCGTCGTCCACGACCAGGACCCTTGTCATCGCCGCAGGCTATGGGCGCGACCACAACGACCACAACGTCCGTTGATTCCGGAAGAGAGACAGGTTGTTAACGCACGGGCAACATGTGGGCCACCTCACACCAGGTATCCCCGTCCCCCGTATCC
>NZ_JASKYR010001303.1:0-1008 GCF_041028215.1 Streptomyces flavofungini | reverse complement strand
GCGCGAACTCGCAGCCGAACACCTCCAGGCAGCGTTCCAGGAGCGTCTCCGACATCGGCGCGGCACCGTAGGCGATCTTGCGCATCGAGGCGAACGCCTCGGGTCCCGCGCCACGTTCGGCCATCATCATCTGGAGCATGGCGGGTGCCGCGAAGGTGATGGTGACCCCGTGCTCGCGGATCAGCCGCACCGCCTCCTGCGGGATGAACTGCGGCATCACCACGCTGGTCGCACCGGCGTTGAAGGTGTGCATGAACCAGCCGATGCCCGCGATGCCGAAGCCCGGCAGCGAGATCAGGCTGACGTCCTCCGGCAGCCAGTCCAGCCAGTCCACGCCGTGCTCCCGCATCGCGGCGGGCAGCGTGAAGAAGCTCCGGTGGGGCAGGACGGCGCCCTTGGGCAGTCCGGTGGTGCCGCTGGTGTAGATCTGCACCACCGCGTCGTCGGGCCCCGTGCCCGGCTCCAGGTCGGTGGTGGGGTGGTTGGCGTACCAGGCGGGCAGTCCGGTGCCGCGCGCCGGTTCGCCCTCGCTGTCGGTGCCGTCGACGCGGACGACGGTGCGCAGCCCCGGCAGGTGCGGCTTGACGCGGTCCGCGGTGTCCCAGAACTCGTCGTCCACGAAGAGCAGCACGGCGCCGGAGTCACGCAGGATGTGGTCCACCTCGCCGCGGGTGAGCCGCCAGTTGACCGGTACGAGGACGGCCCCGGCCTTCGCGCAGGCCAGGATGGTCAGGTAGTAGTTCTCCGACTCGCGGCCCAGATAGGCGACGCGGTCGCCGGTGCCGATGCCCGCGTCGCGCAGGGCGTGGGCGGCCCGGTTGCTGTCCCGGTGGAACTTCGCGTACGTGGTGGTGCGGCCCTCGCAGATGATCGCCGCGTGCTCCGCGCGGCCTCCGGCGTGGGCCCGGGAGGTGCGCGTCAGCGTCCAGTCTCTGGTGATGTCGTCTCTCACTGTGGTCTCCCCGCTGCGTAGGACATCTCGGTGGGTGTCGTGAGGGTGTGCGTGGA
>NZ_JASKYR010001302.1:0-1097 GCF_041028215.1 Streptomyces flavofungini | reverse complement strand
GATCTCCAGGATCACCATGCCGTGGGCCTCTACCGCCTGGSGACCGAGCGCCCGCTGCCGCGCCAGGCGCTCCCCGAGGGCCTGGAGGAACGGGCCGCCGCCCCGCTGGTCCGCGCCTGCGCGGGCGACGGGGACCTGGCCCGCGCCGCCTGGGCGTTCGCGCACGGCATGGTGATCCTGGAGATCCACGGCCGGTTTCCCGAAGGAGCCGACCTCGGCACGGCATGGAAGAAGGGCACGCGGGCGTTGAAGCGGTGAGCGCGGCCTCGGCCGCACGCGCACACGTACGGGCAGAGGCACCACGGGGGAGCGGGCACCACATGGACGACGCGGCGGCGAGTGGCGCGGCGGGCGACGGCTCGGCAGGCGAGGGTTCGGCGGGCGACGGCTTGGCAGGCGAGGGTTCGGCAGGCGAGGGCTCGGCAGAAGGAGGCCGCCGTCGCGCGTCGGGACGGCACTCGGTGGCTGGACCGCACCCTGCGTCGGGGCGGCCCCCGGCAGCGGGACCGCACCCGGCCTCGGGACCGCCCCCGGCTGCGGCGCGGCGTCCCCGCGAACAGGCCCTCTGGGCCAGAGCACCGCTCGGCCCCCGGGGCGAGAGCCTCGACCTCCTGACCGCCCGCTTCGACCGGCACCGCTACGCCCCGCACTACCACGAGGAGTTCACCGTCGGCGTCTGCGTGGCGGGCTCCGAGGTCATCGACTACCGGGGCGGACGGATCGACGTGGGCCCGGGTTCCATCGTCGTCCTGGCCCCGGGGGAGGTGCACACGGGCGGCCCGGCCACCCTGGGCGGCTACGCCTACCGCGCCATGTATCCGCTGCCGCTCCTCCTGGCCGAGGGCACCACATCCCCACCGCACTTCCGCGACCCGGTGGTGGACGACCCCGAACTGGCCGCCGCCCTGCGCGCGGCCCACACCGACCTGAGCGGCACCGGGGACCGCGTGGACGCGCTGGAGGCCGAGTCCCGCCTCCCCTGGCTGCTCACGGCCCTGGCCCGCAGGCACGGCACGGCCCGCCCCCGCACCGACCGCGTCCCCGGCGCCGACCACATCGCCCGCACGGTCCGCGCACGCCTGGCCGACGAACTCCTC
>NZ_JASKYR010001301.1:0-1268 GCF_041028215.1 Streptomyces flavofungini | reverse complement strand
CTTGAGGCCCTGCTCCTCGAAGTACGCGTTGTAGATCTCGTTCATCTCGGCGAAGTGGTCGACGTCCGTGAGGTAGACGCGCATCATCATGACGTCGTCCCAGGTGGCGCCGCCCTCTTCGAGGATCGCCTTGACGTTGGCGAACGTCTGGCTTGCCCTCCTCGGCGGGGAGGAAGCCGACCTGACCGGCGACCTGAAGGATGTTGCCCTTCTTGACGCCGTGGGAGAACTTCGCGGGCGGGGTGGTGTGCGTGGCCGGGGTGAGGGCGGTCTTCTCGGTCATGACGTGCTCAGGCTTCCTTCAGGGGTGACTTGCCGGAGTACTCCCGGCTGATGGCGTCCGCCGTGCGGCGCACCTGCGGGAGCAGTGTGAGGAGTTCCTCGGCGGTGACGACGACATTCGGCGCGGAGACCGACATGGCGGCGACGACGCGCCCGTCCGCACCGCGGATGGGGGCCCCGATGCAGTTGATGGACTCCTCGTGGCCACCGAGGTCGGTGGCCCAGCCCTGTTCGCGCACGGCCGCCAGTTCCTTCAGGAACGCGGCGGCGTTGGGCGTCGAACGGGACGTGTAGGTGGGGTAGTCGAGCTTCTCCGCGATGGCGCGGCGCTCGGCCTCGGGGAAGTCGGAGAGCAGCAGTTTGGCGACGGCGGCGACGGTGATCGCGACCGGCTTGCCGATACGGGAGTACATCCGTACCGGGTAGCGGCTCTCTACCTTGTCGATGTAGAGGACCTCCTGCTCCTCGTAGACGGCGAGGTGGACCGTGTGGCCGCAGCGCTCGTTGAGGGCGAGGAGGTGGGGGTGGGCGATTTCGCGCACGTCGAGGTTCTCGACGGCTTCCTGGGCGAGCGCGAAGAGCCGGGCGCCGAGGCGGTAGCGCTGGTCGGACTGGCGGAAGACGAGGCCGTGCTCGTGGAGGGTGCGCAGCAGCCGCAGAGCCGTGGACTTGTGGACGTCGAGCCGGTCGGCGACCTGTCCCAGGTCGGCGGGGCCCTCGGCGAGCAGCGGCAGGATCGACAGCGCGCGGTCGACGGTCTGGCTCATGGGGTACGTACCTCCTCCTCGGCCCCGCTGTCCTTGAGGACGTCCGCCGTCCAGCCGGGGCCGAGACGCAGTGTCTCCCAGGCGGAGTCGTCCAGGTCGGCGAGGCGGTCGGCGTGTGCGCGGGCGGGCGGGGTGGCGAGGTCGCCGGGCACGGTGAGCGCGGCGGCGGCCATGAGGTGGCCGTGCCGGAGCCGGTGCCGGGCGGGCAGGCCTCGGCGC
>NZ_JASKYR010001300.1:0-1298 GCF_041028215.1 Streptomyces flavofungini | reverse complement strand
GGGGAGGCGGGGTGACCCGACGGCACGGGGCCGGATGCGCCTGTACGTCAACTAGGCACACCTGTAAGGCATCTGATGACTACTCAGCCGCCGTCGCTCGCCGGACCATGTGATGCGTAACGTAGTAATGTGAAATTGCACTGACAACCCCTCAGACACGAGAACCCGGTTCGCGCAGCTCGCGCAGCAGGAGTCGGCCGAGCAGGGGCAGGGCGATGAGCGGCGTCAGCGCGGTCCGGAGGGACGTGGCGTCGGCGAGGGCACCGATCAGCGGACCGGCGAGGCCGCCGACGCTCACGGCGAGACCGAGGGTGACACCGCCCGCGGTACCCACGTGCCGGGGCAGGAAGTCCTGGCCGAGGGTGATGTGCAGGGAGAACGGCACGTAGAGCCCGGCGGAGGTGAGCACCACGAAGGCGTAGAACGCGGGCCCGGGAACGAACACGACCCCGGCCACGGCGGGCCCGGTGAGGGCGTACGACCACCGTACGACGGGAAGACGCCCGAACCGGACGGCGAGCCTCCCGCCCGCGACCGTGCCGACCGCCCCGCCGAGGTAGAGCACGAACAGCGCCGCCGTGCCCGCCACTTCACCGCCCCCGGTGCGCTGGCGCGCATACAGCGAGATGAAGGTGCCGAGACCGACGAAGACGACCGAACGGCAGACGATGGCGCCGGAGAGCCGGAGGAAGGAGGCCCAGTCGTCCGCGCCGGTCCCTCCGTACGGCGACTGGGGCGCCGCCGCTTCGGTGGCCCTGATGCCCCGCAGCGCGGTGACGCAGAGCACGGCCCCGGCGACGGCGGGCACCACGAGGAGCGGCGAGGCGCCGAGGCCTCCGGCGGCGGCGACGCCGGAGACCAGCAGGGGCGCGGTCGCGAAGCCGAGGTTGCCGCCGAGGGAGAACCAGCTCATGGCCGCGTGACTGCCACGGCTCGCCCGCCGCGCGACGCGGGCCGCCTCGGGGTGGTACGCGGCGACCCCGATGCCGGACACGCCGACGACGGCGAGGGTCAGGGCGTAGCCGCCGGTGAGTCCGGCGAGCGCGACCCCGACACCGCCCACCAGTGTGCTCAGGGGCAGCAGCCAGGGCATGGCCCATCTGTCGGTGAGCGCACCGAACACCGGCTGCACCACGGAGGAGAGCAGCGAGGCCGCGAGCACGATGCCGGACGCGGCGGCGTAGCCGTAGGCGCGCTCGGCCACGAAGAAGGGGACGAGGGCGGCGACGGCACCTTGGTAGAGGTCCACGCAGGCGTGGGACAGGGCGAGGAGGGTGACGGCCCGACGACTCGGGGGC